>NZ_PKFA01000036.1:0-67554 GCF_002919275.1 Thermocrispum sp.
GCAGCGGTGGGACCCGGTGTTCCACGCCAACGGCATCCGCTACATCGCCGAAACCGGCGACGGCGGCCTCTACGGCGTCAGCAGCGTCAACCGCTACGGACCGGAAGGCTCTCAGTTCTACCCCAACGCCTACCACCTGGCAGGCTCGCTGGTCTACCTGATCACCGGTGGCTCCGTTCCGCTGGTGATGACCGCGATGATCATGCCGCTGGGCGGGATCTACGCGCTGAGCATGGCCGCGCTGGTGCGCGAATGCGGGGGCCGGGCGGCTTTCGCGGGCGCCACCGCCGTGGTGTCGGCCGTGGCGGCCAGCGGGGTGTACGAGTCGATCTCCAACGGACTGCTGCCGTTCGCGTTGTCGATCGCCATGACCCCGCTGGGGCCGCTCGCCGTCCTGCGGTTCGTGCGGCGCCCGGGCGCGGACACCGCGGTCGTGCTGAGCCTGGTGTGTGCGGGCATGCTCGCGGTGCATTCCAGCGCACTGTTCGCCATCGTGTTGCTGTCGCTGCCGCTGCTGCTGCATCGCTGGTGGCGGCACCGCGACCGGGTGTGGCGGGACGTCAAGCGGCTGCTGCTGGTGGCGGCGCCGACGATGGCGCTCACCGCGCCACACCTGCTCGGCGCGCTCGACCAGGCCTCCGGCGCCTACGGCTACCGGCCGTGGGCCTCCGATCAGCCGATCTGGGGCGCGCTGTTCAACTTGGTGGCTTTCCAGCACGCTCGGCCGGAGCCGCAGCTGGCACTCACCGCGCTGGTGGTGATCGGGCTGATCGGGTACCGGCGGCTCGGCGAGCTGCGGTGGATCGGCGGCGCCGCGGTGCTGTTCGGGGTGCTGTGGCTGCTGGTGGCCAGCTTCGGCGGCGTGGACTGGGTCGCGGCGATATCCCGGCCGTGGTGGAACGACCGGCCCAGGATCATCGCGCTGGCCGTCCTCCCGCTGTGCATCATCGCCGGGCACGGGCTTGCGCTGGTCTACGACCGGGTTCGCCGGCGACTGCGTCCGCGGCCCGCACCGATGGCGGCCGCCGCGGTGGCCGTCCTGTTCGGCGCCGGCACCCTCGCGTTCGGTGTGCCCGGCAACGTCGACACCACCGCGCGGCTGTATCACAACGGACCGGACGACACCCGCGAGACGTTGCCGGTCAGCGAGGGGGAGATCAAGGCGATGCGGGTGCTGGCCGCGCTGGCCGAGCCGGACGAGCGGGTGATGAACGACCGCAACGACGGCTCGGTGTGGATGTACGCACTCACCGGGGTGAAGACGGTCGCGGCGCACTACGACGAGAACGTCCCCCCGAAGGACGCCGCCTACCTAGAACAACACTTCCGCGAGTACCGCACCGATCCGGAGGTACGGGCAGCCGTCCGGCGGCTGAACATCAAGCACGTGTTCGTCGGCGACGGCTCACGCTTCCCGCGCGTGCTCCCCGACCCAGGGGTGCAGGGCCTGGAGAACGCGGACTTCGTCCGCCTGATCTACCGCAACGAGGACGCCCGAGTCTACGAGCTCGTCCCGTGACGTGCTGGTGGGGAACCGGCCGGGTCGCTCAGACGCGCAGGTGGCCGACGATGGCGCCGGCGTAGTCGTTCGGGTGGGTCAGGTGGGCGGCGTGGCCCGCACCGGCCAGCCGGACGGTCCGCAGGAACGGCAAGCGCTTCTCCAGCTCCTCGGCGACCATCTGGTGCAGCTGCTGGCTGTGCTCCCCCACCAGCTGGGTCACCGGGAAACGCGCCCAGGACAACGTGGCGACGTCCACCCCGTAGGCGGTCGGGTCGCCGTGCTGGTCCAGCCACACGGCGGCGTTGGAGATCATCGTGGCGCGGCGTTCCCGGTCGAACAGGTTGTGCCAGGACCCCTTGCCGTAGCCGATCTTCTCCGCGTACACCCGGGCGCCGCTGGCGAAGTCCCCGCTGCGGATCAACCCGGCGGCATGACCGAGCCAGACCGAGTACTCGGCGAACAGCACCTTGGCGATCGGGTCGTCCTGCAGCAGTTCGAACAGCGGCGGCTCGAACACCACCAGGCTGCGCACCGACTCCCGGCGCATCGTGGCGGCCAGCATGGCGACCGACGCGCCGTAGCCGTGCCCGACCAGGTGCACCGGCCCGGCGGTCACCGTGTCGATCAGCGCCAGCAGGTCCTCGGCGTCCAGCCGCACGCCGACCCGGCCGCGCGGGCACGAGCTGAGGCTGTGGCCGCGGCGGTCGTAGGTGATGACGTCGGCATGCCGGGTGAGCATGGGCAGGACGGGGGTCCACACGTTGTGGTCGTCGAACGACCCGTGCACGAGCACCAGGGGCTCCCCGCGACCGCTGCGCCACCAGCGCAGCACGGCGCCGTCGGAACGTTCCAGCGTGCCGGAGACCTGGGCCCGCAGCCGGTAGTCGTTCATCCTGCTCTCCCGCGCCATGCTCATGTTGTTCACAGCCGCTTGACCTCCGCCAATGCCTCATCTGCTACGCGCTCCAGCACGGCCTCCGAACCGGCGTACGGCTCGTTGGCGCGCGGCCAGTGCACGATGACGTCGGTGAACCCCAGCTTGCGTGCGCGGTTCGCAGCCTCGGTGAACGTCTCGACCGAAGACAGCGCGTAGGTCGGGCCGCTGTCGAGCATCAGGTAGCGCGCGACCGATCCCGGGTCACGGTCATGCGCGTCGAGCGCCCAGGTGAACTGCTCGGACAGCTGCGCGACACCGCGCCACCACGACTCTTGGTCATCTCCCCCCTTGCCCGTGGTGATCCAGCCCTGACCGAACCGGGCGGCCACGGCCTGCGACCTCGGCCCGTTGGCCGCGATCGCGAACGGCACCCGCGGCCGCTGCACGCTGCCCGGCAGGTTCCGGGCACCGTTGACGGTGTAGAAGCGTCCGCGGTGATCGAACTTGTCCGTGGTGAGCAGCCCGTCGAGCACCTCGACGAACTCCTCGAACTGCGCGGCCAGCTCGGCTTTGCCGCGTTCCGGCTCGCCGATGGTGGCGCGGTCCCGCAATCCCCCACTGGCCATCCCGGATCCGAGCCCGGCGATCAGCCTGCCGTCGGAAATGTCGTCCAGGGTGATCAGATCGCGCATGAACGGCACCGGGTGCCGGTAACTCGGCGCGGTGACCAGCGTGCCGAGAGCGATCCTGCTGGTCACCGTGGCCGCGGCGGTGAGCGTCGGGATGGCCGATAACCACGGACCGTCGGCAAGATTGCGCCAGGCGAGGTGGTCGTAGGTCCAGGCGTGATCGAATCCGAGTTCTTCCGCCTGCCGCCATTTGGGCTCGCCCGACCACCACCTGTCCTCTGTCAAGATCACAATGCCGACGCGCACGCGATGCACCGTATCGTCTTAACCCCGCAGGGTGATAGTCCCCCTACTGATTGGTAACGATTTAGTGCACTTGGCCGACACGAACGCTGCCCGAGACGGCATAGCACACTGGGGGCGTGGACAAACCGCACTTGATCGCCTCCGACGTGGACGGCACGCTGCTCACCCCGCTGGAACGGATATCCCCGCGTACCTCTTCGGTGATCCGGCGCGCGGTCGCGGCCGACGTGCCGTTCGTTCTGGTCAGCGGACGACCGCCGCGCTGGATCCCGCCGGTGGCCAGGATGGCCGAGCTCACCGGGTACGCGGTGTGCGCCAACGGCGCGGTGATCTACGACGTGGGCCGTGGCAAGGTGGTGTCGGTGCACGGGCTGGAGCCGGTGCAGCTGCACGACCTGGCGGATGCCATGGACCAAGCGCTGCCGGGCGCGCGATTGGCCACCGAGCGCGTGCTCGCCGGCGGCCAGGAGGACGGTCCGCCGGCGTATGTCTGCGAATCGGAATTCCGCAATCCGTGGGGGGACGGGGACGCGATGTTCGTCAGCCGGGCCGAAGTGCTCGGCAGGCCCGCGATCAAGTTGTTGGTCAGCGACCCGCGCATGACGTCCGGGGAGATGGCCGAAGCGGCCAAGGAATTGATCGGCGAACAGTTCGCGGTGACCTACTCGAGCAATTCCGGATTGATCGAGATCGCGGCGAAAGACGTCACCAAGGCGACCGGGCTGGCCGAGGTGGCCGAGCGGCTGGACGTGTCCCAGGACAAGGTGATCGCGTTCGGGGACATGCCGAACGACGTGGAGATGTTGGCCTGGGCGGGCACCGGGGTGGCGATGGCGAACGCACACCCGGCGGTGCTGGAAGTGGCGGACGAGGTGACAGCCAGCAACGCCGAAGACGGCGTGGCGCAGGTGCTCGAGCGCTGGTTCTGATGCCGGACTGGCCAAGGCTCCGGCAGCGGCTCCGGCAGCGGACGGCGCGGATCGACGCGTGCGGGCCGACCGTGCGCGCTTGATGTCCCGGAGCTGCGGCTCGGGCCGCGCGGGTGGTTTCAGGCAGACAAGCCGACGCCATCGTGGTCTGGCCTACCAGTCATGACCTGCCACGGACGGGCGGCCCGGAAAGCAGCGGCGAGCGCCCCGCGTAGCCGGGTCATGACCTGCCACGCGCTTGCGGCCCACGCTCCAGGGCGTCCAACGGCGGCGTGGAACCCCGGATTCCGGCACGGCCAAGTGCGAGCAGCAAGTCCACGCTCCGGTGTTCCCGGTGACGCATGGCCAAACCAGGTTCCGGCACACCCGCGGCCCAAGCCGCGCTCCGCACCTCCATCGGAGTGCCATCTGCCCAAACCCGCCACACCCGGCAGCCGACCGCGATCTGGCGCGCCCGGTGGCGTGTGTCCGCCCTGCGACCCACCCCCGGTCGCATGCGCTCGTGACCCGGCACACCCGCCGCATGCACCCGCGATCCGGCACGCCTCCAGCCCGGGCTCTGCCCGCCTCGAACCGGTGCATCCGGGTGACGGCACACGCAACCCGCGGCCCGAAGATGGCGTGGCCGACGCCCGCTACTCCGGCCGCTTGGTGTCCAGCTGGGCCGCTTCCTCCGGCGTCGGCGCCGAACCGCCCAGGTGCGCGGGCAGCCACCACGGATCCTCCCCCGGCTTCGGGCGGTCCGGATAGGCGGCTTGCGCCTCGTCGAGCAGCCGTTGCAGCCGGGTCCGCAGCTCCGCCGTGCGCTGCTGGTAGTCGTCGCCGCGCCGCGGCCGGAGCGGTTCGCCGCATCGGATCGTGATCGGCACCCGCCGCTGCACGAGGTTCTTCGGCCTGCCCTTGGTCCACAGCCGCTGCGAACCCCACACCGCCATCGGCACGACCGGCACGTCCGCTTCCGCGGCCATCCGCACCGCGCCGGACTTCAACTCCTTGACGGTGAACGAGCGGCTGATGGTCGCCTCGGGGAACACGCCGACGAGCTCGCCGCTGCGCAACGCCCGCAAGGCCTCCCGGTACGAGGCCGCACCCGCCGACCGGTCGACGGAGATGTGCTTCATGCCGCGCATCAGCCGGCCGGAGATCGGGTGGTCGAACACCTCTCGCTTGGCCATGAACCGCACCAGCCGCTTGGCGGGCTGCGCACCCAGGCCGCAGAAGATGAAGTCCAGGTAGCTGACGTGCGTGCAGGCGATCACCGCACCCCCGGCGGCCGGGATGAGCTCGGTGCCCGTGATGTCGAACCGCAGCCCCAGGACGCGGAACGCCGCCTTGGCGGCCATGACCACCGGCGGGTAGAGGAGTTCTGCCATGACCGAAGGTTACGGGACCGTAGGTTGTCGCGCCGGGTTTCGCGACCGGCACCACCCGGTCGGCCCCGTCACCTCCGACCCCGGCCCGGCTACGCCGCGGCAGACACCAGCGAGAACCGCGCCCGGACGGCAGGCGCGTAGCCATCACGGTGTCCGGCCACGTTGGGGTGGTAGGACTCCATGATCGGGTTGGACAGGCCGTTCACCCACTCCACTCTGTCGCACACCGCGTGCCCGACCCACGCACTGCGCACGTCCACGAAGGTGAACCCGTGCGCGCTCGCCCTGGCACTGATCGTGCTCGCCAGCAGATCGGCGGTCTGGTTCAGCCGCTGCTGTTCCTCCGGGCTGATCCTGGCCAGCGCATTGCATTCCTTGCCGTTGAACAGCCGCGGATACCCGACCACGACCACCTTGGCATTCGGCGCCCGATTCCGGATGTCGGTGTACAGGGCATCCAGCCGCCCCGGCAGAACGTCACGGATGATGCGATTCGCTTCGTCGATGTCACCCCAGCACGTCCACGGCCACGGCCGCGCACATGACGTGATCACGTTGGCGAATCCCGCGTCGTTACCGCCGACCTGCACCGTCACCATCGACGTCGACGCGTTCAGGCTGCCCAGCTGCTTGCTGCGCACGTCGGCCACTCTCGCCCCGGAGCACGAGGCGAAGGTCAGCTGCGCGCCGGTCGCCGACGCCACCAGCACCGGATACGCCTTCGGCGACCGATAGCAGTCGCCGCTGTCCGGGTAGTACTGCCGTGTGCCGACTCCGGAACTGTAGGAGTCCCCAAGCGCCGTGTACGCGCCCGCTGCGTAGGCGACTCCGGCACCTCCCACCCCGACGAGCACCGCCGTCCCCGCGAACAGCACGGCGAACACGCTGGCGGCAACTGCCCGAACGGCTCGCGCGACCACACCCACCACTCCCTCCGGCCAGTTGGGACAACTGGACCCTTGTGACGTCGATCACTGGCCCGGGGTCGAGGATGACGGACCGCCGGGCGGCGCTCAAGGTCCGAACCGGTAGTGCCGGCGGCCGGTGATTCCCAGACAGGCGCCATACGGCAGACTGTGATCGCTTCATCGGCGCTGGCAGGCGGCGCCGACGCTCGGATCCTGGGGGGAGCGAAGAAGGCGCCATGCCGACACCGTTGGATTTCTGGTCCACCGCGGCGATCCTGCTCACCGTCGTCGTCGCAATGTTCATTCCCGGCCTGCTGATCGGGGCCGCCGCAGGACTGCGCGGCTGGTTGCTGGCCGGTAGTGCGCCCCTGCTCAGCTACGCACTCGTGGGCATCGCCGGGCCGTGGTTCGCCATCGTCGGCCTGCCGTACCACCTCGGCACCGTCACGCTCTTCGGCGCCATGGTCGCGCTGCTCGCGGTCGTGCTTCGCCGCCGCTGGCCGGCACGACCCGACAAGCCGACCCCGTGGACACGGCACGCGCATCAGGGGGTCGTGGTCTTCCTCCTGCTCGGCGTGCTCGTCGGCGGGTTCACCGTGCTCTGGGGCATGGGCGGGCTGCACGTCATCCCGCAAGGGTTCGACACTCCGCTGCACGCCAACGGGCTGCGCTACATCGCCGAGACCGGCGACGGGAGCCTGCACGGGATGAACGTCGTGCACCGCTGGGGCGACACCGAGCGGTTGTTCTACCCGAACGCCTACCACCTGCTGGGCTCGCTGCTCTACCAGATCACCAGCGCGCCGATCCCGGCCGTGCTCAACGCGGTGTCCGTGGTCACGCCCGGCCTGTTGTCGCTGTCGCTGGTCGTCCTGATCCGGCAGTTCCGCGGCCGTGCGGTGTTCGCGGGCGCGGCCGCAGTGTTGGCCGTCGTCCCGGCCACCGTGCTCTACGTGATGCTGGGCGGTCCGCTGCTACCGTTCATGCTCGGCATGGCGCTGCTCCCGCTGCTACCGGCACTGTTGGCCTACTACCTGGACCGGCCGTCGGTGCAGACCGGGTTCGTGCTTGTCCTGGGCACCGTCGGCGCTCTGTCGGTGCACAGCTCGACGGTCTTCTCGTTCTTGTTGTTCGCGGTGCCGCTGCTCGCCTACCGCTGGCGGTGGAACATGCCGCGGCTGCGCAAAGAACTCGTCGCGCTGCTGTTCGCGGGCGCCGCGGCCCTGGTCGTGGCCGGCCCGCACGTAGTGGGTGCCATCGGGCGCGCGGCGAGCCCCTACCCGTACAGCGGGTGGCCGTCCAACCGCACCGTCGTCCAGGCCGTGGGCGAGCTCTTCGGCATCCGGGAGGCCAGCGGCATCACTCACGCCGCCCTGCTGGTGATCACGGTCGTCGGTATCGTCACCTACCGGCGCCTCGGCCGCCTCCGGTGGATGGCCGCCACGGCGGTCGTCACGGCCGTGCTGTGGGTTCTGGTGGCGAGCGTCGACAACGACGTCGTCGTGACCATGGCCCAGCCGTGGTGGGACGACCCGGTGCGGCTGATCGCCCTGGCCGGGCTGCCGCTGACGGTGCTCGCCGCGCACGGATTCTCGGAGCTGCAACGCTGGCTGCGCACGCTGCTCGACGCGCGCGTGTTCCATCCGCGCGACCTGCACCCGTCGGCACGCGCCGCCGCCACGGCGGTCGCGGTCATCGTCGCGTTCTGCGTGGCCAGCGGCGGCTTCTACGTGCGGTCGAACACCGACCTGGTCGGCAGGGCGATCGGTCATGGTCAGGTGGTGACCCCGCACGAGGCCCGCGCGATGCTCGAGCTGGGGAAACTCGCCGCCCCTGGCGAATGGGCGATGAACGACCGCTACGACGGCACGGTGTGGACCTATGCGCTCAGCGGGGTCCGCACGGTGGCCGGCCACTTCGGCGGCGCGCTGCTGCCGTCGGATGCCAAGCTGCTCGCCGAACGGTTCAACCAATACCCGCACGACCCGCAGGTGCGGGCGGCCGTGCAGCGGCTCAACATCCGCTGGGTGATCGTCGGCCGGAAGGGATTCCTGCCGAACTTCGGCCGCCAGCCGGGCATGACCGACCTGCACGGGACGCCCTTCCTCCGCGAGGTCTACCGGAATCCCGACGCCGTCATCTACCGGATCGTCGGCGCGCCTCCGGTGCACGAAACCGACCACGGCCAGGACATCGCACCGGTCGCCGAGCGGTGATCGTCACGCGGCCGTCGCGTTGCGCAGCTTCGCCTTGGCGAAGACGATCGCCATCCCCGCGGTGATCACGTCGGCCATCAGGAACATCGCCCTGGACACGACGGCGAACGCCGCCGCGTGCACGGCGTCGATGCCCGAGGCCACCAGCAACGCCACGATGACCACTTCACGGGCCCCCACCCCGGCGGGCAGGACGAACGCCACCGTCCCCGCGGTCATGGCCAGCGCCATCGCGCCGATGCAGAGCAGCAGGCCGGTCCAGCCGGGGGCGCCGATCGAGTTGGCCAGCAACCACAGGTGCAGGCCGTGCAGAATCTTGGCCACCGTGGAGGCGCCCAGCACCTTGCCGACCATCGACCAGCGCAGCTGGTGGTCCAGCGGCCGACGGCGCAGGATGCGCAGCGCCAGCGAGACCAGCCAGGTCAGCACCTTCGGATGCAGCGTGACCAGCCCGATGGGCAGCACCAGCAGCATCCAGCGGGCGTTCGGGCTGGTGTCGAAGATCTCCGGCAGCGCGATCAGGCCGAAGAACATCGCGGACACCATGATGATCCCGAGGTGCACCAACGTGGCCACGAAGACCCTGGCGCGCGCCAGGCCCGCCTGCTTGCCCAGCTCCATCTGCAGCAGATAGGCCCACACCGAGCCGGGCACGTACTTGCCCAGCTGGCCGACCAGGTAGATCTGCGCCCCGGTGCGGTAACCGATCGGCGGGCCGAGGTCGTCGACGATGACCTGCCAGCCGTAGACCGTGGCGCCCATCGAGGCCACCACGGCGGCCAACGACAGCACCGAGGACTCCCACGGGATCGCGGCGAGGGTGTCCCAGAACTCGCTCCAGTTGTCCCACAGCTGGTACACCGCGAAGCCCATGACGACGGCCACGGCCAGCCAGCGCAGCAGCGTGATGATCTGGGCGCGCCGGGACTTGGTCGGCACCGTGGACGACGCGCCGAGAGCATCGGCTGTCTCGTCGGCGGCGCGTTCGGCCGGCACGGCCGCTTCAGTGTTCTCCACGGTGACCTTCCCGAGCCCACTCCGTCAGCAACTTGGCCAGTTCCGCCGGCAGCTCGGGCAGCTCACCGGCACCCTGTATCACGTAAGGCTCGAGCTCCGCGATCGCCTCTGGCGAGACACCCCGGCGGCTCAATCCCACCACGTTCATCCCGGTTACCCGGGCAGGAACGCCTCTACTGATGGTGAAGGGTGGCACTTCGCGGGTGACAGCCGCCCCCATGCCGACCATTGCCCCCGGCCCGATCCTGCTGTGCTGGTGCACCACCACGCCGAGCCCGAGGTTGGCCAGCGACCACACCTCACTGTGCCCGCCGACCACCACGTTCGATCCCAGTGTGACACCGTCGCCGATCCGACAGTCGTGCGCAACATGCGCACTGCGCAGGAAATACCCGTTGCTGCCGATGGTGGTGGGCCGCTTGGTGCCCTGGTGGACGCTGAAGAACTCCCGGATGCGGTTGCCGTCGCCGATCCGCACGCCGAAACCGTCCTGCTCCGGGTCGCCGACAGGCGCGTCGTGCCACGCCGCGGGGTGCGGCGCACCACGGTCGGAGGCCGGGGTGCCGATCACGCAGTGCGGCCCGATCCAGTTGTCCGAGCCGATGACGGTGGGGCCGACGATCACCGCGTACGGGCCGATGTCGTTGTTGTCGCCCAGTTCGACGCCATCACCGATGACCGCCGTCGGGTGGATCCGGTTCGCCACGTCGTGTCCGTTCGGTCTGCGCCGTCATGGCCCCGCGCCCACCGCCGGCCGCTGCCCCGGTACGGATCACGCGGCCGCGGGCCGGGTGCGGATCGACCCTGACGTCCCCGGTAGCCTGGCCGAGGCTCGCGCCGCCTGCGGGTGCGGGCGGCAGCCAACCCTACCGGACCCGGTCACCGGCACCGGCAAGCAGGCAAGAAAGCACGTTGGGGAGCGCACAGGACATGATCCCGATCACCGTCGTCGACGTCGCCGACGCCGAACCACTGGTCGCAGAGGTGCTGCGCTCCGGGGTCATCGCCCAGGGGCCGATGGTCAAGCGGTTCGAGGAGCTGTTCGCTCGGGTGAGCGGGACCAAGCACGCGGTGGCGGTGAACAGCGGGACCACCGCGCTGGTGGCCAGCGTGCAAGCGCTCGGGCTGCGGCCGGGGGACGAAGTCGTCACCACCCCGTTCACGTTCGTGGCAACGCTCAACGCGATCCTGGAAGCCGGCGCCACCGTGCGGTTCGCCGACATCAAGGCGGACGACTACACCATCGACCCGGATGCCGTGGCCAGCGCGATCACCGATCGCACCAGGGTGCTGATGCCGGTCCACCTGTACGGGCAGACGGCGGACATGGGCAAGCTCGCCGCGCTCGCCGGCGAACACGGACTGCATGTGATCGAGGACGCCGCCCAGGCGGTCGGCGCCAGGTTCGACGGCAAGCCGGCCGGATCGTTCGGGATCGGCTGCTTCTCGCTGTATGCGACGAAGAACGTCACGACGGCCGAGGGCGGTGTGGTCACCACCGACGACGACAAGCTGGCGGACCGGCTACGAGTGATGCGCAACCAGGGCATGCGCGCCCGGTACCAGTACGAGATGGCCGGTCACAACTACCGGATGACCGACGTGCACGCCGCGATCGGCATCCCCCAGCTGGAGCGGCTGCCCGAGCTGACCGCCAAGCGGCAGCGCAACGCGCAGCGGCTGACCGAGGGGCTGGCCGGAACGCCCGGGCTGAAACTGCCCGCGGTGCTCCCCGGCCGCGAGCACGTCTGGCACCAGTACACGGTGCAGGTGCTGCCGGAGGCCAGGCTGTCCCGTGACGAGCTGGCCGCCGCACTGACCGAGCGCGGCGTCGGCAACGGCATCTACTACCCGAGGCTGGTGTTCGACTACGACTGCTACCGCGGGCACCCGCAGATCCCGCAGGTGGACGTGGCGGACTTCCCGGTCGCCGCTGCCGCGGCCGAGCAAGTGTTGTCGCTGCCGGTGCACGCCGCGCTCACCGACGAGCAACTGACCACCATCGTCACCACCGTGCGAGAGGTTCTCGGCGCATGAGCACGAAGAAGCTGGCCCTGATCGGCACCGGGATGATGGGCAGGCTGCATGCCAGGGTGATCGGCCAGAGCATGCAGGCCGACCTGGTGCACATCGTGGAGCCGAACGAACAAGCCGCCCGGCCGATCGCCGAGCAGCACGGCGCCACCTGGAGCCCGGAGATCACCGGCCTGCCCGGGGTGAACGGGGTCATCATCGCCTCGGCCACCGAAACCCATCACAAGCTCGCGCTCGAGATCATCGAGCTCGGCAAGCCGGTGTTGGTGGAGAAGCCACTGTGCGGCGACCTCGACCAGACCAAGGAGGTGCTGGCCGCCGCCGAGCGCAAGGGCGTGCCGCTGATGTGCGGGCTGCTCGAGCGGTACAACCCGGCGGTGATGACGGCGAAGGCGTTGCTCGGCGAACCGTTGCACGTGATCGCCCAGCGGCACAGCCCGTACGCACCACGGATCAAGACGGGTGTGGCCTGGGACCTGCTGGTGCACGACGTGGACCTGGCGATCCAGATGTTCGGCGGCGCCACCCCGGTGCACACCACCGCGGTGGCCGGCTACTTCCATCCGGAGTCGACCGAGGGCGCCGAGGACACGGTGGACGCCGTGCTGAAGTTCGAGCGCGGGCTGGCCAACGTGTCGGTGTCCCGGGTGGGTCAGCGCAAGGTCCGCTCGATGGTCATCTCGGAGCTGGACCGGTTGATCGAGCTGGACCTGCTGCGCCGGGACGTGACGATCTACAAGCACATCTCGCACGAGGGCCCGACCACCGGCGCCCCGGCCTACAAGCAGCAGACGGTGATCGAGATCCCGCAGCTGATCACCATCGCCGAGCCGCTGGCCACACAGCTGGAGCGCTTCCTGGAACTGATCGACGGCAAGATCGACATGGCCGCCGAGCGGGCGTCGATCCTGCCGTCGCACGAGGTGGTCGCCACCGTGCTCGAGCAGACCCACTGACATTCCGGCGCGCGTTCCCCTTCGCCAGCCTCGAGACGGCCGGGGTAGCGGGAGCAGGCGGACAGCTTTCGCTGTGGCGCGTCGCGGCGCGGCGCCAGTACATGGCTGGCGAATCTGCGGAGACTTGCACAGCTTGCCCGGCACCCCGCCGCCGACGCCGGGACGGGTGTTCGACGTCGGCGCACACTCCGGAACTACGTGGCACTCAACCCCGGTGCGCACAACCGCGACGCTCGCCTATCCGCCGACCCAGCCGAGCCGCCCGGCACAGCACCACGCCTCATAGCTGCGCAACCACCGGCACCTCGCCACAGCAGCCCACCAGCCAACACCCTCAAGGCACCACCTGACACGCCAACACAACCCCAGAGCCCCAGACCACCCGACTCCACGGCGCACACCCGCCCAGCAACACTCGGCTACCGGCTGCCCGCCGAAGAGCCCGACGTCAGCGCCCAGCGCGCGACTGCGCGGCCAGTTCCTCCAGCGTGGCGAGGTACTTCTCGGTCACCGCGGTCATGGAGAAGTGCTGGTCCACGATGGCCATGCCGTTGCGGGCCATCCGGCGTGCCTCCTCGGGGTCCCGCAGCACCTCGATCAGCCGCTCGGCGACCGCGTCGGCGTCGCCCACCGGGACCAGGTGCATGTGCTCCCGGTCGATGATCTTGATGTCGCCGAAGTGGTCCTCGGTGATCGCCGCGATCTGCGGGGTGCCCGCCGCCAGCGTCTCCAGGCATGCGGTGCCGAAGCCGATCCCCTGCAGGCTGTGGCACTCCACGTCCGCGGTGGCCAGGTAGTCGGGCACGTCAGCCTTCGGGGCCGCGCCGGTGGTGATGATGGCGTCCCGCACGCCCAGCTCCTCGGCGCGCTTGAGGAACGCGCCGTAGTAGATGCCGCCGACCACAACCAGCTTGGCGTCCGGGAACTCGCGCAGCACGGCCGGCATCGCCTCGGTCAGCGTGATCCGGTCCCGCAGCGGGATCACGTGGCCGAGCGAGAGGATCATCGGAGCGTCGCCGATGCCCAGTTCGTCGCGCATCCGGTTCGGGTTGCCGCTGCGCGCCCACGCCGGATCCAGCCCGACCGGGATGTCCACCGTGCCGGAGAAACCGCCCCGGTACTTGGTGTGGATGTAGCTGTTCATCAGCCGGTCCATCACCACCATCTTCGGCTTGTACCGCCGCATGATCGGGGCGACCATCAGCTTGTCCAGCGTGGAGAACACCGCCTGGTACATCGGCTTCGGGCTCTCCAGGCGGGTGTGCACCGACAGCAGCACCGGAACGTCGTTCTTGCGCGCCCACATGCCGGTGGCCCAGGTCAGGTCGAAGAACTGGCCGTGCTGGTGGATGACGTCCGGCCGGAATTCACCCAGAAGTGCACGCAGCCGCTTCGGCAGCGACGGCCGGGTGGCGAACGTGATGTCGAAGTTCACCGCGAGCTTGGTCTTGGGCATCCGCACAGCGGGCAGACGCACGATGCGCACGCCGTCCACCGTCTCCTCGGCGGGCGCGTTCGGGTACCAGGCGGTGATGACCAGGACTTCGTGGCCGCGCGCCACATAGCCCTTGGCAAGCGACTCGGCCATGTGCGCGCTGCCGCCGACCCGTGGCGGGTAGAAGTTGTTGACGACGGCAATACGCATGGGGCTCCCCTCGAACTGCACGACAA
Organism: Thermocrispum sp.; assembly: GCF_002919275.1. Lineage (NCBI taxonomy): Bacteria > Bacillati > Actinomycetota > Actinomycetes > Pseudonocardiales > Pseudonocardiaceae > Thermocrispum > Thermocrispum sp. Next base: position 14,418 of record NZ_PKFA01000036.1, read on the forward strand.
GGGGGCACCTTATGCGGCGCCGCGGTGCCGTGCACACTCGGGGGGCCTGCGGGCCGACGCACGACACATCGGTACGAGGGCGGACGGGAGCGCATGCGGGAAGTCCAGAAAGTCATCGTCGTCGGGGGCGGCATCGTCGGCCTGGCCGTGGCGCGCGCCTTGCTAGCCCGCGGCAAGGCCGTCACGGTGTGCGAAAAGGAAGACCATTGGGCCGCCCACCAGAGCGGGCACAACTCCAACGTCGCCCATGCCGGGCTCTACTACGCGCCTGGCTCGTACAAGGCTCGCATGGCCGTGGCCGGCTGTCGGTCGATCGTCGAGTACGCGCGATCACACGGCGTCGCGGCGAAGGTGTGCGGGAAGCTCGTCGTCGCCACGTCTGCCGAAGAGCTGCCGCGCCTGCGTGCCCTGGCCGAGCGGGCGAAGGCCAACGGAGTGCCCGCACGCCTGATCAGTGCCGCCGAAGCGCGGGAGTACGAGCCGCATGTGTCGTGCCTGGAAGCGCTGCGCGTGGAATCGACGGCCGTCGTGGACTTCCCCGGCGTGTGCGCGGCGATGGCTCGGGAACTGAGCGAAGCCGGGGCGGAACTCCGGCTATCCACGCCCGTCCTGGCCATCCGAAGGCGTCCGGGCGGCGTCGCGGTCGAGACACCTGACGAAACGCTCTACGCGGACCTGATCGTCAACTGCGCCGGTTTGCACGCCGATCGCATCGCGCACCTGGCCGGCGTCCGGCCGCCGGCGCGAATCATGCCCTTCCGCGGCGAGTACTACGAACTGCGGCCGCACGCCCGGCACCTGGTACGTGGCCTGATCTACCCGGTTCCCGACCCCGCGCTGCCGTTCCTCGGTGTTCACCTGACACGCATGCTGGACGGGTCCGTGCACGCCGGGCCGAACGCGGTGATCGCACTGCATCGAGAAGGCTACGGCTGGCGCAAGGTCTCTCTGCCGCACGCTGCGCAGATGGCCGGCTACTCGGGGCTGTGGCGGCTCGCCCGGCGATATCCCCGCACCGCCGTCACCGAAGTGGTGCGGTCGCTGTCGCCGCGCCGGTTCGCCCGCGACCTGCAACGCATGATTCCCGCGCTGACCACGGCGGACATCCAGCGGCACGGGGCGGGCGTGCGCGCCCAGGCCGTGCGCCCGGACGGCTCGCTGGTGGACGACTTCCTCATCGTCCGGGCCGAGCGCGGAGTGCACGTGCTCAACGCGCCGTCCCCGGCGGCCACCTCGTCGCTGGAGATCGCCGAGCACATCGCCCGCGACGTTGACCGCAGCTAAATGTTTCCCTTCACGAATCTCCAGGTAAACGGTGGCTTCGCGGTATTCAAAGCGGACGAACCGCGCCCCTATTCTCGATTCGACTCCTGTCCGTCCCGGGCGGCGAGGGCTCACTGGAACCGCAGGTTCCACGACAGCATGCGGAGGAGGGGCGATGCAGCCGCACATCGGCGTCGGGGTGATCAATCCCGCGGATCTGGGGCTCGACCGCGAGCTGTGGCGCTGGGTCCCGGACTCCGTCACGCTGCACATGACCCGCCTGCCGCATCAACCCGGTGACATCGACCTGACCAGGGCCGGGGCGCTGGCCGACCCGGCACCGGTGGCCGAGGCCACCCGCCGGCTGCTCCCGCCCGAGCCCGCCGTGGTCGCCTACGCGTGCAGCATGGCCAGCTTCATCGGGGGCGCTGCCGGTGAACGGGCCCTGGTGAACGCGATGCTCGAGGCCGGCGCACCGGCGGCGACCACCAGCTCCGGCGCCATGGTCAGCGAGTTCATCCACCACGGCTACCAGCGGGTGGCGCTGCTGACCCCGTACGGGCCGGAGATCGAGCAGCGGCTCCGCTCCTTCCTGGCCGAGCACGAGATCGACGTGACCGCCAGCATGAGCATGGGCCTGCGGAAGCGGATCTGGACGCTGAACCACGAGCAGGTGGCCGACGCCGCCCGGCAGATCGACATCCGGGGCGCCGACGCGCTGTACATCGCGTGCACCAACGTGACGACCTACGACTTGATCAAGCCGCTGCAGAAGGAGCTCGGGCTGCCGGTGCTGAGCGCGAACCAGACCACCATCGCGGCGGCGCTGCGGCTGGCCGGGGTGGAGCCGTCCGAGCACACCCAGCTGCCGACCCCGCCCGCGGTGCTCCCGCTGCGCGAGGACGAGCCGGTGTCCGAGGCGCCGAGCTTCGACTACCCGGAGCGGCTGGCCAGGCCGGAATCGGTGTGAGCGTCCGCCGAGAAGCCCGCTGAAGCCTGTTGGCGGCGTTCAGCGCACAAGACGACCCGCGGACGGGGGCCCGGGCCACCGAACCCGGGGTCAGCGCGGCTGCTTGACCGGTTCCAGGACTTCCTTGCCGACGTACGGCTGCAGCGCCTTCGGCACCACCACCGAACCGTCGGCCTGCTGGTGGTTCTCCAGGATCGCCACCAGCCAGCGGGTGGTGGCCAGGGTGCCGTTCAGCGTCGCGGCGATCTGGGGCTTGCCGTTCTCGTCCCGGTACCGCACGGACAGCCGGCGCGCCTGGTACGTCGTGCAGTTCGACGTCGAGGTCAGCTCCCGGTAGGCACCCTGGGTCGGAATCCACGCCTCGCAGTCGTACTTGCGCGCCGCCGAGGCGCCCAGGTCACCGCCCGCGGTGTCGATCACCCGGTACGGCACCTCGATCTTGGCCAGCATCTGCTCTTCCCACGCCAGCAGCCGCTCGTGCTCGGCTTCGGCCTCCTCGGGCTTGCAGTAGGTGAACATCTCGACCTTGTCGAACTGGTGCACCCGGATGATCCCGCGGGTGTCCTTGCCGTACGAACCGGCCTCCCGGCGGAAGCACGACGACCAGCCCGCGTAGCGCAGCGGCTCGGACAGGTCGAGGATCTCGTCGGCGTGGTAGCCGGCCAGCGACACCTCCGACGTGCCCACCAGGTACAGGTCGTCGGCCTCCAGCCGGTACACCTCCGACGAGTGCGCGCCGAGGAAGCCGGTGCCCGCCATGATCTCCGGCCGCACCAGCACCGGGGTGATCATCGGCACGAACCCGGTCTCCAACGCCTGCTGGATGGCCATGTTGAGCAGGCCGAGCTGCAGCTGCGCGCCGACGCCGCGCAGGAAGTAGAACCGGGCGCCGGACGTCTTCGCCCCGCGCTCGGTGTCGATGGCGCCGAGCAGTTCACCCAGCTCCAGGTGGTCGCGCGGGGTGAAGTCGAACTCGCGCGGCGTGCCCACGTGCTTGAGCACCACGTAGTCCTGCTCGCCGCCGGACGGCGCGTCCGGATGCACCAGGTTGGGGATCACCGCGTGCAGCTTGGTGAACTCCTCGGCCGCCTCGTCCTTCTCGGCCTCGGCCGCCTTCACCTCCGCGGCCAACTCCTTGGCCTTGGCCAGCAGGGACTGGCGCTCCTCCGCGGACGCCTTGCCGATCTGCTTGCCGAGCGCCTTCTGCTCGGCGCGCTTGGCGTCGGCGCGCGCGATGGCGGCGCGGCGGCGCTGGTCCAGCTCCACGAGCCGGTCCACCACACTCGGGTCCTCCCCGCGCTTGCGCATCGACGCGCGCACCACGTCCGGGTCTTCACGCAGGATCTTCGGGTCGATCACAGCACTTGAGGGTAGTCCGCCTCACCTGCGCGGATTCGCCAGGGCGAACTCGACCACGGCCTGCCCGAGCCGGGAACCGGCGTCCTCCTGCAGGAAATGCCCCGCCCCGGTGATCACCGGGTGCTCCCGGCCCGCCGCGCCGCGCATGGCCCGCTGCAGGATCGGGCCCATCGGCCCGGTGATCGGGTCGCTGTCGGAGAACGCGCACAGCCAGGGGATGTCCAACGTGGTGAGCCGCTGCCAGGCCTGCCGGTTCGGCTCCGATTCCACGTTGTCCGGGGTCGCGGGCACCAGCCCGGGCATCGCCCGTGGGCCCGCCTTGTACTCCTCGCCGGGGAACGGCGCGTCGTAGGCGGCCCGGACCTCGTCGGACAGCGTGGTGCGGCACCCGGACTGCACGAACCGGGCGATGTCCAGCCGCTCGGCCTTGGCCACCGCGTTCTTGAACGCCCACCACTCCTCCGGCATGCCGTGGTCGCCGGTGGGCAGCCCGGTGTTGGCCGCCACGATCCGCGCGAACCGCTCCGGCTCGGCCGCCACCAGCCGCAGGCCGATCAACCCGCCCCAGTCCTGGCCGACCAACGTCACGCCGCGCAGGTCCAGCACGCCGAACAGCAGCTGCCGGGTCCACGCGATGTGCCGGGCGTAGGTGTGGTCGGTGACCTCGGCCGGCTTGTCCGAACGACCGAAACCGATCAGGTCGGGGGCGATCGCCCGGAAACCCGCGCCCACGAGCTCGGCGATGACGTGTCGGTAGAGGAACGACCACGTCGGTTCGCCGTGCAGCAACACCACCGGCTCCCCGTCCGGCGGTCCGGCGTCGACGTAGGCCATGCGGAGACCGTCGACCTCGGCATAACCGACCGGGTAGTCGAAGTCGGGCAGCGCGGCGAACCGTTCGTCGGGAGTGCGGAGTACGTCCATGCGCCTAGTAGATCGCGAAAGCCACCACCATGCCCAGCGCGACGTGCGCCGCGGCCACCACGAGCGACGCAGGCGCGAACTTCTCCGCGGTGATGGTCTCGCCGACGTTGATCCGCGCGGCCCACTCGAGCAGCCGCACGGCCAGCACCTGAACCACGATGCCGACGAAGCCGAACGCCAGCGCGGTCAGCACCCCGGCGAGCAGGTCGAATCCGGCGTTGGAGATGGCCACCACCACGATCAACGCCATCGACACCATGCCCGCCGCGGTCACGATGACCGCGTTCGGCCTGCCCGCCTGCACCAGCTGGGACAGCTTGCCCGGCGTGGTGAAGTCGATGGCGTAGAAACCGACCAGCATCAACAGCACGCCGATCACCGCGTACAGCAGGATCGCGCCGATGCCTTGCAGCAGGGTGGCCCCGAAATCGGTGGGCAACGCCAATGTGGACACGGTCGTCGCGGGAACAGCGATCACGGTGACTCCAGTTCGGCTACGAAGGTGCGGACGACGAAGCCGGCGCCGTCCCGGCAGGCCGACTTCTCGTGCCAGCAAACATTAGCGGCACCGGAGGGTGCCGCGCCGAACGCGTCGCAGCTGATCAACGGCCCGGCCGGCGGGAGGGCACCCCGGGGAGCGGCCACCCGATTGAGGCATCATGGTCGGTGATGTCGGGACTACTGCAGCGGCTGCGCATCGACACCTCCACGGCAGGCTCCCGCCCGTTCCTGGTGGGCGCCGTGGTGGGGGCTCTCGTCACGCTGCTCATCTCCATGACCGCCGCCCCGCCGGAAGGCAGCGCGAGCGGCAACAGCATCGCGGCGAACCCGCTGGGTGGCGGGCCCGCGTCGCCTGACGCCCAGGCGGGCACCCGCTACGTGTTCGCCGCCAAGGTCGGCACCTGCCTGATGTGGCAGCGCGACGACGGCGCGGACATGAAGCAGGTGAACTGCGAGGAGCCGCACGTCTTCGAAGTCACCCAGATCGTGGACGTGTCGGCGGACTACCCGGCGGGTGCCCCGGTGCCGGACACCGACACCTGGCGCAAGATCGCCAAGCAGCGCTGCACCAAGGGCGCGGAGCGCTACCTGGGCAAGAAGCTCGACCCGGAGGGCAAGCTGCAGGTCTCCGCGCTGGCCCCGAACGAGCAGGACTGGAAGCTGGGCAGCCGTGACCTGCGCTGCGGGCTGTGGCGCATCGGACCCGGCGGTTCGCTGCAGCCGACCGTGGGTCCCGCGGCCGAGCAGGACCAGTCCAACGTGTGGGCGACCGGAACGTGCCTCGGGCTGGTCGACGGGGCGGTCGGCGATCCGGTGCCGTGTGCGCAGAAGCACTCGTACGAGATGATCTCGATCGTCAACCTGCGCACCAAGTTCAAGAGCTACCCGTCGACCACCAAGCAGAACACCTACCTGGACAAGGTCTGCAACAAGGAGGCGCGCAGCTACTCCGGCGGCAAGGACCTGGAGAAGCTCAAGCTCATCGTCGCCTGGGACACCAGGAGCAAGGCCAGCTGGCAAGCGGGCTCCTACCTGGTCAACTGCAAGGTCGGCGCGCTGCTGAAGGACAAGTCCGGGCTGGCGCCGGTGGAGGGCAGCATCCGCGCCGGCGGGGACGACAAGAAGAAGCAGGACGACAAGCCGGGCAGCAAGGCGAGCAAGCCGTCGTCGGCCCCGAAGTCCAGCACCGAGCCGAAGGACGAAGAACCCGCCACCGAGCCCGAGCAGAACGACGAACCGGACGGTTCGTCCGACGACGAGGCGCCGTCGGACGAACCGCCGCCGGACCCGCCCGAGTAGGTCGCCGATGGCCGTCGACATGTCTCCCCAGCGGTTCGAGGAACTGGTCGCCGAAGCGCTGGACGAGATCCCGCCGGAGTTCGCCGCGGCGATGGACAACGTGGTGGTGCTGGTCGAGCCGCGCAACGAGGAGGAACCCGATCTGCTCGGGCTGTACCACGGGGTGGCGCTCACCGAGCGCACCACGTCGTACAGCGGTGAGCTGCCGGACCGGATCTCCATCTACCGGGAACCGATCCTGGCCATGTGCGACACCGAGGAAGACGTGGTGCGCGAGGTGCTCATCACCGTGGTGCACGAGATCGGCCACCACTTCGGTATCGACGACGAGCGGTTGCACGAGCTCGGCTGGGGCTGACCGCGTCGTTCCGGGACGGATGCGGCGCAACCCAGTCGTTCCGGGACGGATGCCGAACAACCCGCCCGTCCAGGCCGGACCGCTCAGACGCCCGCGGCGGAGCGCACCTGCCCCAGCTGCGGGTGGTAGTAGCCCTCCATGCCGGTGGCCGGGTCGGTGACGCGCCCGGCCAGGCCGGCGGGCAGCGGAGCGCCCGCGTCGGGCCGTCCGCGCATGGCCTCGGTGAGCCGGAGCTCCAGGCGCACCAGCCGGACGTGACGGACCAGCGGCCGGACGAACGCCAACCACGACGCGACCACCAGGCAAGCCAGCCAGTCGACCAGCAGCAGATTGACCCCGATGTCCTTGCCGCGCTGGTAGTCGTCGACGGTGATCACGGTGACGGCGACCAGAAAGACGCCGAGCGGCATCAAGGCCATCATGCCCAGCCAGCCGGTGACGGGCAGCCACCCCAGCGGACGCCTGCGGTCGTAGCCGATCTCGGCCCGTACCGCCCAGAGCTTGCGAAGGCCCTCGTCCGGCGGGACGCCGATGGCGGGCATCGGTCGCGGTCGGTGGCGCCGGGGCCTGGCCAGCACGTCGGGCAGCTCACGCCACATGTGCTGGGGCAGCCACGCCTGCCCGGCCGGCATCCAGCCGATGGTCGGCTCGGGTGGCCGACTGGCCCGGCGCATCAGCGCCCATCCGGCGAGCAGCATGCCCGCCGGGACCAAACCGAGGACGACCAACACGATGACGAGCGGGACCCGGTCCGGGTCGCGTGCCTCGATCGACTCGACCGCCACCAGCAGGACGGCCATCGACAACCCGCCCAGCGCGGTCAGCACACCGGCGAGCACTTTCCGCCACATGCGCCGGATTATCGCAACGCGTGTTATGGCCGGTTGTGGCCTCGGTGTGGGGTGGGCGGAAGATCACGCCCACCGCCCGCTCCACGAGGTACCGCGCGGCACCCCGAACGCGGCGCATCGGCTGTGCCTTCGCCGTGCCTTCCCCGTAGCGCCCCATCCTTCTCGCCCTCGCCAGGGCCTTCAGGAATGCACAGGCGCGGAACAGCGGGATTCGACGAACTGTGCGGCACACCCGGAGCATCGGCAGAACTCCGCCCCGACGACCAGGACTGGCTCGGCCTGCTGTCACTCGGGCTGGGGCTGACCTGCACTGTGACAGCGGCCGTGCACACGTTCGTGACGATGCCGCTGAGCCTGCTGGTAGTGCTCGGTGTCCTGGGCCTGCTCACGGGTGTGGCCGCACCCGAGGTCGGCTTGGCCGGCGTGGAGCGCGCCACAGCAGGCCGGGCGTCGAACCGGAGGGCAGTAAGCGCGACGCGGGTGGTGTCCGCGATCCTTCTGGTGCTGATCTGGACGTTGCTCGCGGCCGTGCTGTGACCCGGCGCCGGAGCAGCGACTGGGCGTTTCGGTCACATTCCGGCACCCGGCTTGATGGTCTGCACCTTCAGCTGGTGTCCGTCCAGGTCCGGGTTGGCGCACCCGGTGCCGGGATTTTCCAGGAACAGTGCCTTCGTCTCCTGCGGCGGGTAGATCCGCAGTCCACGCACCGGAGTCGGCTGGCAGGCCGCCACGTCGAAGTTGCGGATCTGGGTGAATCCGACCGGCGCGTGCGCGGTCTCTCCGGGCTTCAGGGTCACCGCAGGCCCCTTTTCGCCGTCACGGTACGCGGCGGCGCCCACCTGGTGCCCGTCGTCGCCGGCGACGTACGAAACCCCGGGGAACCCATGCAGCACGCATGGCTCGTCGCTTTTGTTCGTGAAGCGCAGCGGACGCCAGTGCGTGCCCGCGCCCGCGTCTCCGCGGCCCAACGACAACCGCAGCTGACCGGACCGGCACATGCCGGGCTTCTCAGGGGTGGCCGACTGGACGGACGCTTCCGTGGCGGTCTGCGCGGGGACGGTCCGTTTCGGCGTGCTCGCCTCCTGCGCCGTGGAGGTCGTGGTCGGCTGCGACGGCGGCTCCGGCGCGGCGGCCTCCGGCTCTCCCCGCTGACCACAGCCGGCCAGGCCGAGGGTCGCGACCACCGCCGCGACCAGCATCGTGCCGACGACGGCGCCGGGCGGACCGCTCCTTGACACTGACGACCGTTTGCAGCTCAGCATGTCGTCCCTCCCTCACGCAGACGCCGATGGGCTTTCCTCACCCGCAGACGTGTGAGGGGGTAACGAGGTTGCGTCCCCGACCGTGGGGGGTTGTCAGGCGGATTCGCCGCGGCGCACGGACTCCACCCATTCGGCGGCGTTGCGGAAGTCCTCGTTCGACGCCGCGGCACCGGGTTGCCCACGGCCACCGTCCGCTCGGGGGTGAGAACCGAGGAACCGCAGGTCACACCGTCTGCGCAAGGCGGCAAGGGCGTCCCCGACCCGCGGCTCGGCCACGTGCCCTTCGAAGTCGAAGAAGAACCGGTACCGGCCGAACGATCCCCTGATCGGACGCGCGTCCAGCCTGGTCAGATTGATCCCGCGAATGGCGAGCTCGGTGAGCAGCTCGGACAGCGCGCCGGTGCGGTTCTCCGCCACCGCGACGACCGAGGTCCGGTCGTGCCCGGTCGGCTCCGGCAGCTCGCCGGGTCGGCGCAGCAGCAGGAACCTGGTGCGCGCCTCCGGCACATCGGCGATACCGGTGGCCACCACCCGCAGCGGATAGTGCTCGGCAGCGACCGGCGCGGTGATCGCGGCGTCGTACTGCCCTTCACTGACCCCGACCGCCGCAGCCGCGGTGGACGACGCGGCGATGTGCTCGGCATCCGGATAGTGCTGCTCCAGCCACCGCTGCACCTGCGCGAGCGCATGCGGGTGGCTGGCGATGGTGCGCAAGTTGCGCGGATCGGCATCCGGGTGGGCGAGCAGGCTGAACACGATCGGCAGCAGCGCCTCGGCCACCGCGACCAGCGGGTCGTCCTCGGCCAGGCCGTCCAACGTGGCCGAGACCGGGCCCTCGACCGAGTTCTCCACCGGGACGCATGCGGCATCGGCTTCGCCTTTGCGCACCGCCGTCATCGCCGCACGGATCGTCTCGTACGGCACCAGCTCCGCGGTCGCGTTCAGCCGCCGCGCAGCCTGTTCGCTGAACGTGCCTTGCGGTCCGAAGTAGGCGATGCGCGCCAGTGACGTCGGAGCCGTAGGGTTCATTCCCGCAGATTACTGCGCCGTGCCCGAACCGGCCGCACTGTGTTCCGCCTCGCGCCCGCGGTCGCTGTCCCGTTCGGGGAAAATCACTCAAATGCCAGTTAGCGCAATGTGAACAGGGTTGGCTACGGTCTGCCTGGGTTTGCCAGACTAGAAGGTGACCCACCGGCGTCCGTGAGGAGCTTCGTGACCATCGACTCGCATCCCACTCCGAGCCGCCGGCAGGCTCGATCGGCAGCCAAGGTTCCCGCCCTCGTGTTGTGCGCCATCGACGACGCGATGGCCGAGGCGTGGCGGTCGGTGCTGAGCGCCGACCGGCCCCGTGTCCAGGTTCATCGCGGCTCGGTGCTCGACATCGAGGCGCAGGCGGTGGTCAGCCCGGCCAATTCGTTCGGCTGGATGCGCGGTGGCATCGACGCGGTCTACGCACGGGCGTTCCCCGGCATCGAGGAGCGGGTGCGGAAGGCGATCCTGAACACGCATGGCGGCGAGCTTCCCGTCGGCGAGGCGATCGTGGTCCCCACCGGGGAGCCCTTGCCGGCGTGGCTGATCAGCTCGCCGACGATGCGTCAGCCGGGCGAGCTGCTCCCGCCCGACACGGTGCACCCGTACTTGGCGGCCCGCGCAGTCTTCGAGTTGTGGCGGGACGGCGAGGTGGATGCGGGCAGGCCCGCGTCCGAGGCCATCGACGTCATCGCGATGCCCGGCCTGGGCACCGGCGTCGGCGGGGTCGCACCGCAGAACTGCGCCCGGCAAGTGGCCGCGGCGTGGGACGAGGTGTTCGGCAACAGCTGAGCCGCTGCGGCACGAGTCACAAGTGATCCGGCTCGGCCCGCACCCCCACGACACAGTCCTCGGCACCAACCGAGCCCACCACGGCTGGCCCACCGGCTGCATGACGAAGGCCGCCGGGCTCGTCGCCCGACGGCCGTCCGCGGTATCTGTCGGCTTCTCTACTTGCTCTCTGGCTCGTCGGCGGAGTCCGAGGCCTCGATCTGGGCCTGGTCGCCCGACGTGATCTGCTCGGCCTCGGCCACCCCGCGCACCGGGATCTTGCGCGGTTCCGGCTTCGGCTTGGCCACGTTGCGCACCCGCACCGTCAGCAGGCCGTCCTTGTACTCGGCCTCGACGTCGTCGGCGGTGACGTGCTTGGGCAGCGCGAACTCCCGGCGGAACTCACCGGTGCGGATCTCGCGCACCAGCAGGCCGTCGTCCTCCTTGGTCTCGTCGACGCCGCGCCTGCCGCTGATCCGCAGCCGGTTCTCCACGACTTCCACGTCCAGGTTGTCCGCACCGGGAACCTCGGCGGTCACCACCACGTCAGTGCCGTCCCGGCGCATGTCGACCGCGGGGACGAACCCGGTGGTCGGCAGCCGGTCGGTGCCGAAGGCCCGCCGCATCAGCTGGTCGAACTCGCTGTCGAACTGGCGGGCGAGGACGGTGAACGGGTCCCACGAAGAGCCACGACGAAGAACCAGCGCCATCGTTGACATCCCTCCCTGTCGTGTCAAGCGATCAGACTGAGGATTAGCACTCAGCCTTCGTGAGTGCTAACGCGGGAGGGTGTTCAGTTGTTCCCGGCTTTCCCGGATCGGTCCGCGAATGCCGGAAATTGTCGGTGCCCGGTGCCACCATCAGGCAGAACGCGTGGAGGAGGTGTGTTCATGCCCACCGCTGCCGAGCAAGCAGCAGAGCAGTACTTCGCCGGCTGGGCGGCGAAGGATTTCGCCGCCGTGCGCGCGGTGCTGGCCGACGACGTCACGTTCAACGGTCCGCTTGCGCAGTTGCAGGGCGCCGAGGCCTGTGTGGAGGGGCTGCGCAAGATGTCGGAGATCGTCACCGACATCGAGGTGCACAAGCGATTCGTGTCCGGCGACGACGTGCTGACGTGGTTCAACTTGCACACGTCGGTGGCCGATCCGATCCCTACCGCGAACTGGAGCACGGTCCGCGACGGCCGGATCGTCGCGATCCGGGTGACCTTCGATCCGCGCCCGCTGTTCGCCGCGCGCGAGTGACCCCGCAAGTACAACGCCCCCACCTACGGGAACCGCTCCGCCGCTCACACCCCGCGCGAGTGATCCCGGTCGCAGGCGGTACCGGGCCGATGTCACAGCCTCCGTGGTTGCCGGAACCGAACTGGTCAACCGACACTGGACCCAGGTGCAGTTAGTCACAGCACCTATCGATTCCGCCGCGCCACCTGTTTTGATCGAGCCCGATCGCAGACGGCAGGAGTCGGGGAGCCAAGGGAGGCTTCGATGGCGAGGGTTCGTGAGCTGACCCCGTACGTCGAACTGAATCGCGAGCAGTGGCGCGAGCTACGGCGATCCACTCCGCTGCCGTTGACCGCCGAGGAGCTGGCCAAGCTGCGCGGCCTCGGCGAACAAGTGGACCTGGACGAGGTCGCCGACGTCTACCTGCCGTTGTCCCGACTGATCAACCTGCAGGTCTCGGCCAGGCAGCAGCTGTACGAGGCGACCACCACGTTCCTCGGCGAGGACACCCGCGGCACCAAAGTGCCGTTCATCATCGGGATCGCGGGCAGCGTCGCGGTCGGCAAGTCCACCACCGCGCGCATCCTGCACGCCCTGCTCGCCCGCTGGCCCAATCACCCGCGGGTCGACCTGGTCACCACCGACGGGTTCCTCTACCCGCGCGCCGAGCTGATGCGCCGCGGCATCATGCACCGCAAGGGCTTCCCCGAGTCCTACGACCGCCGTGCGCTGCTGCGGTTCGTCACCGACGTCAAGTCCGGGGCCGATGCGGTCAGTGCCCCGGTGTACTCGCACAAGGCCTACGACATCCTGCCAGGCGTCGAGCACGTGGTGCGGCGGCCGGACATCCTGATTCTGGAAGGGCTCAACGTCCTGCAGCCTCATCCGCGGCTGGCGGTGTCCGACCTGTTCGACTTCTCCATCTACGTCGACGCGCACACCGAGGACATCAAGCGCTGGTACGTGGAGCGGTTCCTCAAGCTGCGGGACACCGCGTTCACCGACCCGGAGTCGTACTTCCACCACTTCGCCGGCCTGTCCGACGAGGACGCCAGGGCCGAGGCGGAACACATCTGGAAGACCATCAACGAGCCGAACCTGCTGCAGAACATCCTGCCCACCAGGGCGCGCGCGACACTGGTGCTGCGCAAGGACAGCGACCACTCCATCACCCGCGTGCGGCTGCGCAAGCTCTGACGGTGCGGCCGGGGGCGCGCCCGGCGGCACGACAGCCCACACTCCTCAGCCCGCAGCTGCACACCTACCCGGTACGAAGATGCGCGCCACGCCGACATGACAGCCGCCGCTCACCACGACACCTCTCCAAGCCGACATCACAACCCGCAGCGCCCTCAGCCCGCCAATGCACGCCAGCTGGCACGAAAATGCGGGTCTCACCGACATGACAGGCACGGGCCCGCCACCGGACTGCCACCACGGCCCGCAGCACCCAGCACGACAAATCCACGCCAGGGCGGCACGCGAACGCGCCACACCGACATGACAGCCCACGCCACCCACCACGACACCCCGCCAAGCCGACACCACAGCCTCCCGTCCGGCCGGCACCACAGCCCACAGCGCCAACACGGCATCCGCATCCGGGTCAGCACGCGAGCGCGCGTCACGTCACCATGACAGCCCGTCAGGCTGGCACCACAGCCGGCGAGCCCGTCCACCATGACAGCTCGACCCGCCGCACCACAGCCCGCGACTTCAGCCCGCCGAGCCCGCCTCGTCGGCGTCAGCGCACGAGCACCACTGCACCCACCGCGGACTACACCTCCCGCCCCACGCGACCACGCCGGAAGCTGGTCGGCTTCGTCGCCGCGGCCGAGGGTTTCGGGCCCGCCCACGCGGCCACGCCGGAAGCGGCCGAGCACCCGGTTGGCTCCGCGCAGCGCGGCCCGCCCCACGCGACCACGCCGGACGACCCGCCTCGCCCACACCACCCGACCGGGTCGTCACCCACAAGGGGGACTTCGCGGTGCGCGTGGGGGACGACCGGCCAACTCCATCCCTTTGGCGTATTCCCGCGCGCCACCGGGGATCCGACCCTGGAGACGAGCTCACGTCACGCTGACCTGGAGGTCACCATGCTGGCCACCATTGCCACGTGGACCGTCGCCGCACTCGGGATGGCGGTGCTGCTGGTGATGGCCTTCGGCGCGGCGGCAATCGATTTCGACACTCCCCCGATGCGTCGCCGCCACAAGGCGACCGACTGACGGGCGAGCGGCACCGCGAATTGCCCCGTGGCGAAACCGGCCCACCATGCACGGGATACTCGTAGGCCATGATCAACGGCTGATCCGGAGAGCGAGCTGAGGGGAAGCTGTGAACTGTGCACGTTCGGGGATCTTTCCCCCACACCGTACGTTCTCAGATTGAGAGCTCCCCTCGAGAAAGAGGACGCAAGATGACCACCGCATTCGTGAACCCGTCGCCGGCGAATCCGCCGTCTCCGCCACGCGGCTGGCCCATCGGGTCCTACGAAACGTACGAGGAAGCCCAGCGCGCCGTCGACTACCTGGCGGACAAGGATTTCCCGGTGGCCGACGTGACGATCGTCGGGGTGGAGCCGATGCTCGTCGAGCGGGTGGCCGCCCGCCTGACCTGGGGTGGCGTGCTCGGCAGGGGCGCCGCGTCCGGCGCGTGGTTCGGGCTGTTCGTGGGGTTGCTGCTGGCGATCTTCTCGCCGGGCGCGGGCTTCGGCCCGATCCTGATCGGCCTGCTGTCCGGTGTGGCGTTCGGCATGGTCTTCGCCGCCGTCGGCTACGCGTCGACCCGTGGCCAGCGTGACTTCATCTCCACCAGCCAGCTGGTCGCGCAACGGTACGACGTGCTGAGCCTGCCCCGGAATGCCGAGCGCGGCCGGGAACTGCTCGCCGAACTGGCCGCTCGCGACCACCTCTGACCCCGGGCCCTCCAGCCTCCCGGCGCGGCCAAACCGGGGCCTGTTGCGCCTGCTGTCAGGGGGTGCCGAAGGACGCCACCGAGCGCACCCGGCAATGGGCCAGCGCTTCGGGCGATGGCTGAGGCCGGACGTCATCCGGTTGCGCCGGCTCGAAGTAGGGAGTGGTAGACGACGCCTGCCCGGTCACCGCGATGGCGCCGGCTCCACGCAGCTGCGGCGACCGCGCACGTCTGTACGCCGCCGCACGCCGCCACACGAACCTCGCGCCCACCCCTCCACGGGCGTCCACACCAACCCACGCACGTCCGCCGTGCCGCACGGGACGCAATCGACCGTCGACACGTGACAACCCCCGAGGCCGCCGCAACAGGTGCCCGCCTGCCCACCGCCGCACGCCGCCACACGAACCTTGCGCTGGCACGCCGAGCCACGTCGAACCAGACCGAAAACGTCGGTCGTCACCGCTACCGTTGTTCACGTGTCACGTCGCGTGCCCTATGCGGCACGCGCGCAAGGAAGCCCCGTCGTCGGGGCCCGTCGCCGGGCAGATCGTACTCCTGCCGACCTCACGCCGAACTAGCGCCGAACTTGCCGGTGGGACGTCTCGTTCATCGCCGATGACCGCCGTGACCTGGTGCTATTACTCGGCTCAGCAACGCAACGTCATCGATCGGCTACTGGCTGGACAGGACTGTCGAGGGGGCTATGAGAACGGTTCGACACTGGACCGGACGGGAAGTCCGCGCCCTGCGTGCCGCCATGCGGATGAGCATTCGCGACTTCGCCGCGCACCTGGGGGTCAGCGATCGCATGGTGTCCAAGTGGGAGGCCGCCGGGGAGCACATCAGCCCGCGTCCGGTCAATCAGGCAGCGCTGGACACCGCGCTGCGCCGCTCGTCGCCGGAGGTGCGGGAGCGGTTCGCCGACTTCATGTCCACCCCGCCGCTGCTGGACGGCGCCGGTGAGGCGGAGAGCCCGATCATCCGGCACCCGGTGGACGGCAAGCGCATGGCGCTGGTGCCCGGCGGCCCGTTCCGCGCCGGCCTGGACGCCGAACCGGACTGGCTGCCCACTTTCTACATCGACATCTACCCGACCACCAACGCCGAGTACGGCCGGTTCGTGGCGGAGACCGGGCATCGCCCGCCCGCCCACTGGACGGACGACGGCTGGCCACCGGAGCGGGCCAGCCACCCGGTGGTGCTGGTGAGCTGGCACGACGCCAAGGCCTACGCCGAGTGGGCGGGCAAGTCGCTGCCGACCGGCGAGCAGTGGGAGAAGGCAGCGCGGGGCCAGTTCGGTGATCAGTTTCCCTGGGGTGACCGGCCGCTGCCGGACAGGTGCAACGTCTGGGAGAGCGGCATCGGCGGCACGGTGCCGGTCGGCAGGTACGTGCGCGGGGCCAGCCCCTACGGCATCTACGACCTTTGCGGCAACGTCTGGGAGTGGTGCGCCACGCAGCGGACGCCGGGGCGTTTCGAGCGCCGGGGCGGCTCGTTCGCCACGCCGCTGAGCCAGTGCCTTCCCGCGTTGAGTGCGGACAGTCCGGCCGGGTACCGCGCCGACGACACGGGCTTTCGTTGCGTGATGGGCTAGCGGCGTGGCTTCTCGGAGACCCCCACGTGGTCGAGGGCCCACTCGTTGAGGTCCCGCAGCTCCCGCCATGCGGTGCGCACCCGGGTCAGGGTGCCGCGCTCGTGCAGCGTGTCGTCCGGCTCCCACTCCTTGCGGACCCAGAGCGACTTGTGCTTCAGCAGGTCGATGCGGGGGTGGTCGTCGTCGAAACCGCGCGGCCGGGTCTTCAACCGCTCACCCCGCACTTCCCACCCACGGGAGGTGAGCTCGTCCAGGATCCCCACCAGGGCGGGCCCGTGGTGGTCGTCGTCGACCGCCCGGCGGAAGCGGGCCAGCTGGTCGGACTCCAGGTGGTACATGCCGCCACCGACCTGGAGGCCGCGCGGCGAGAGCTCCACGTAGTAGGCGCCGGCGCCTCGCCCGGGTTCGATGACCGCGCCGCAGTGCGTCTTGTACGGGGTCTTGTCCCGGGAGAACCGCACGTCACGGTAGGGCCGGAAAACCTTCGCGGTGCCGAACCCCGGGGCGAACTCGGGTTCGAGCTCGGCGAGCAGCGCCTCCATCGGGGCACGCACGTCCCGCCGGTAGATCTCGAGGTGGTCTTCCCAGTACGCCTTGGAGTTGTCCGCGACCAGCCCGTCGTAGAAGTCGATGGCGTGTTCGCCGAATCCGGTGAAGGTCACGGCCCCAGCGTAGAAGCGAACGGAGCTCGGTAGCACCGGGAGCTCCGGCCAGCCGCGTGGACGACGCGGCGACGGAGGTCACAATCTCCCGCAAGTGGGGACCTTGTGCCCTCCTGTGCGCTCGGCTCGCCCCCGCATGCTCAGCACAACGGATGCGGTGATCAGCCGCCGAGCATTCCTGCGGAGGTCATGTGAACCCGGGCCTGCCCTTCCCGTCGGACTCCTGCCACTTCTCGGCCCGCCCCGGTGACCAGTGACCGTGCGGCTCGGATCTGGGCCTCGATTCGTGCACACGCCCGGCGCGACGCGCGACCGGTCGCACCACGACATGTCTGCCTGGCCTGTGCCCAGTCGCTCGACGCCTCGGTCGGCCTGCTGATGTCCGACGGCGAAGGCGGCCTGGCACAGCCCGTTGCCGCATCCGACACGCTCGCGGCTCACCTGGACGAGCGCCAAGTCACCCTGGGCGAAGGCCCCGCCAGCGACGTGATCGCGGGCCACGACCTGGTCCGGGTCGCCGACCTCACCGCAGCGGAGCAGTCCGCCCGGTGGCCCATCTTCTCCGACATCGCGCGCGAGCGCGGCGTACATGCCTGCGTCGCCCTCCCGTTGCAAGCCGGTGTGGTGGAACTCGGCGTGCTGACCATCTACCGCAAACGACCCGGGCTGCTCAGTTCCGACGCGTTCTCCGACGCGCTCGCCTACGCCGATGCCGCGTTGGCGCTGGCACTGGACCACTACATCGAGCTACCGCTGCACCGCTTGAAGTCCCTGGACGAACTGTTCGCCCCGCCCCGTTCGGTCATCCATCAGGCCACCGGCATGGTCAGCGTGCAGCTCGGCGTCAGCCTCGCCGCCGCGCTCGCCAGGTTGCGCGCCCACGCGTACGCCAATGACCGCTCACTGGCCGACGTCGCCGCCGATGTCGTGGCCCGGCGGCTGCGTTTCGACGACGAGCCCTAGTGATTTTCCGCCCGGTTCGTTGACGTCGGCACCCCGGCACACCTCGGTATTCGCCGCGGGGTCCCGCCACCTGCCGGGCATCGCGCGGCACGGCCGTCCGCGAGAGACTGGTCGGCATGGACTTCGATGCGGTGGCCGACGAACTGTATTCCGGCCCGCCCGAGGACTTCGTCACCACCCGCAACCAGCGGGTCGCCGAAGCCAGGAAGTCCGGCGACAAGGAACTGGCCAAGCGCATCGGAGCGCTGCGGAAACCGTCGCTGGCCGCATGGTTGGTCAACCGGTTGGCGCACGAACATCCGGGCGAGCTCACCGAGCTGATCGGCCTGGGTGACGAGCTGCGCGCGGCCCACGCCGATCTGGACGGCCGGCGGCTTCGGGAGTTGTCCGGGCGCAAGCAAGCGGCCGTGCAGCGCGTAGCCGACCGCGTGCGAGCCATCGGCGCCAACCCCAGCCAAGCCGTGATGGACCAGGTCGTCGAAACACTCGAAGCCGCCGTGGCAAGTCCCGAAGCAGCGGCACAGGTCACCGCCGGACGCCTGGCAGCGGCCATCGCCCCGGCTGGCTTCGAC
This sequence comes from Thermocrispum sp., assembly GCF_002919275.1. Classification (NCBI taxonomy): domain Bacteria; kingdom Bacillati; phylum Actinomycetota; class Actinomycetes; order Pseudonocardiales; family Pseudonocardiaceae; genus Thermocrispum; species Thermocrispum sp. Next base: position 32,938 of record NZ_PKFA01000036.1, read on the forward strand.
CAGTGGATGATCGCCTCGGCCGGCTCGAGCGCCGCCACGAACCAGAAGGTCGAGGCCAAGTCCACCGGGAAAGACGACGGCAAGCAGGAGCCGGACGACGCACGGCAACGACAAGTGGCCGAAGCGCGGGACCGGCTGGCGACCGCGCGCAAGGAACAATCGTCTGCGGAGACCGCCCTGGCGAAGGCGAAAGACGCCGCGACCGAAGCGGAACAGCAGGTCGAAGACCTGAAAGCACAGCTGGCCGAGGCCGAACGCGATCTGCGCAAACGACGCGACGCAGCCCGCCAGGCACAGCAGGACTACGACGCAGCAATGCGCGCGGTCAAAGACGCCGAGAAAGCCCTCCAGCGCCTCGATCCCTCGTGACGGACTCGCTGACGAATCCGTCACGGCCGTCACGAACGGTCCTGCAAACCCCGCTCCACCGCGGCGATCAGCTCCGGCCGCAGCCGCTCCGCCTTGATGATCCGGTCCACCGAGCCCACCCGAACGGCCCGCTCGATGCTGTGGATCGCGTCGAACTCCGCCGCCACCTCGCTCAGCTTCTCCGCCCGCACCGACGCCCGCAGGTCCGCCAGCTCGCTGGACAGCGCCGCCCGCTCGGCCCCGCTGGCCTCGGCCACCCGGGCTTCCAGGTCCTTCACCCGCGGGTCCGCCGCCGTGCGCTTGTTGACCTCGCCCGGGAACACCACGGCTGCCGCGGGCGCACCACCGATGACCGAGGCGAACGACCCCTCGACCGCGAGCACCTGCATGTTCGGGTTCAGCGCCTTCGAGAACACCACGAACGCGCCACCGTGATAGCGGGAGATCACGCAGAACACGATCGGACCGGAGAAGTTGACCACCGCCCGGCCGATCTCCGCGCCGTACTCCAGCTGCAGCTTGCGCATCGACTCCGGCGAGCCGTCGAAGCCGCTGAGGTTGGCCAGGACGACCACCGGACGATTGCCGCTCGCCGCGTTGATGGCACGCGCGACCTTCTTCGACGACTGCGGGAACAGCGTGCCCGCGGTGTAGGTGTCCGGCCCGTCGGTCGGCGGGAACCCGCGCCGCGGCACCGACCGGGACTCGATCCCGATCAGGCACACCGGGTACCCGCCCAAGTGGGTGTCGGTCACCACGGCGGTCTCGGCGTCGGCCATGCCCGCCCACCGCTCCAGCAGCGGGTGGTCCTGGTCCGCCACCGCCCGCATCACCGTGCGGATGTCGAACGGCTTCTTCCGGTCCGGGTTCGCCTCCGCCGAGAAGATGTCCCCGACCGTGCGGAAATCGCTGCCCGGCGCCTCGTGCGGGAACGACGAGATGTCCCGGTCGTGCGGGTCGGACGTGGCGGCCCGGCGCGGCCACCGCTCGCCCGGCATCACGTACGTGTGGTCGTAGTGCTCCATGAGCACGTCGCGCGCGGCCGGGAGATTCCTGGCCCAGTACTGCGCCTGACCGTTCGGTCCCATCACCCGGTCGTAGCCGCCGATGCCGAAGTTGTCCTCGGCCGAGACACCACCGGAGAAGTCCAGCGACTGCTTGCCGGTCAGCACCATGGCCGAGTCCGGCGTCATCACCAGCACACCCTTGGTGTGCATGAGCATGGTGGCCTCGGCGTTCCAGTACGGCTGCGCGCCGACGTTGATCCCGGCCACCACCACGTTGATCTCGCCGCCGGCCTGGGTGAACCGGACGATGCGGTTCAGCGCCCTACCGACCCAATCGAGGTTCTCCGTGCCGGAGTCCATCGAGATCTTCGCCCCGGCGGACACCGCGAACCACTCCACCGGCACCCGCATCCGCTCGGCCAGGTCGATGGCGGCGACCACCCGGGAGCACTCCGGCTCGCTGAGCGCACCCAGCGCCTTGGTCGGGTCGCCCAGCAGCACCACCCGCTTGACGCCCTCCGGGTAGCGCTCGGTGGGGGTGGTGACCACGCCGACGACCATCGCGGCCGTGTTCTGGCCCGGCGGGCGGTCCACCGGGACCAGCTCGCCGTGCTCGTCGAAGTCGTACTCGACGAAGGAGCCGTGCGGCCCCGCCAGCATGCCGGTGATCTCGTACGGATACGTGGTGCCCCGCCGGCTCGCCCGCAGCACCCGCTGGGCGTAGTCGTCCAGCGGAGTGATCGGCTCGGTCGGCGGGTCGATGATGTCGATGAGCAGGCCGGCGCCCGGCTTGGCCGCGATGCGCAGCGCGGCGGGCTTCAGCTCGCCGGTGTCCGGGTTGCGCTGCTGCCCGACGAACATCACCTCGCGGATGCCCGCACCGGCGGTCGACGGCGCCGCGCGGTGCACCATGCCGCGCAGCTCGTCCAGGCTCAGGTCGCTCGGCGGCCAGCAGTAGATCAGCACCCGGTTGGTGTCCAGCCTGCTCTTGGCGGACCGCTCGGCCTGGTGGCTGCGGATGGCGGCAAGACACGCGGCCAGCGCACCTTCCGCCGCGGGCAGCGTGATCAGCCTGCCGTCACTGTCCCGCAGCGGCGTCAGGTCCCGCACCTGCGCCATCGCGATCAACCGCTCGTCGGCCGGATTCTGCTTGGCCACGCACTTGAACAGGTAGACGTCCTCGTCGGCGGACGGGAGCCTGGTCAGGTCGAAATGCGCCAGCCGCTGCAGCTGCAACCTGCGCGCCACCATCGGGTGCATGCCGCGGATGAGGGTGTCCTCGACCAGCGACCCGTCCTCGGCGCGGTTGAACGTGAACTGGTGATGGTGCACGTCCCCGGCGCGGCCGGCCACCGAGACCGTGATCCGGCCCGCCCGGCGCAGCCAGCCGACCTGGACCAGCACCGCGCGGACCGCCGCCGCCAGCTCGTCCTGGTCGTCCGGCTGATCCGCCCACGCCGCGTAGAGGTCGACCGCCAGGTCGTCCCCGGCTTCCACCTCGGCCGCGGCCAGCGCGTTGGTCAGCAGCTCGAAATCGGCCGCCGTGGCGACCACCCGCTGGTCCCGGCCGTCCAGCCGGTACCGGCCGTGCACCACCCGGAACCGATCGACCGTCTCCACCCGCAGGTCGTCCAGCTCGACCTCGCGGTAGTAGCGCCGCGTCATCACTTCCAGCAGCGGCCCGACGTCGCCACCTGGCCGGGCGATGCGCTGCCCGAGCAGCCGGACCAGCGGTTCCGGGCACGCCACCATGGCGGCTATCCGCTCCGCCCTGTCGGGCGCGTCCGGATTCGCGTCCAAATACCGCAGGTGCGCCCGTACCCCGGCGTAGATCTCGGCCCGTTTGCGCCGCAGCAGCGGCTGCGCGAACCAGCGGAAGACCACGCTTCTGGCCAGGTCGCCGACCACTGGGAAACGCAGCTGGGTGGCCTCGACCAGATGCTCGAGCGCTTCGCCCGCCGCGTACTTCAGGTCCTCCCCTGGTGGCGGCTCGACCAGCCAGCGGCGCAGGATGGCGGTCACCACCGCGACGTCCGACGCGGCCCGGCGCTGCGCCAGGAAGATGCGGAACACCGCCTCCTCCAGCGCCTCGGTGCGCTCGAAGCTGTGCACGCCGTAGTGCGCGAGCACCTTCGCCAGCCGGTCGGTGAACCACTGCGGCACCCCGGCCCGTTCGGTGTCCAGGCTCTGCAGGTAGCGGTGGAAGAACTCGCGTGGGCTGTGCACCCAGCTACCCGGCATGCTCGGGTCCCGCACCTCGGTCGGTTCCGTGCTGCCCGGCCGGTTGCGGCTCAGCTCGGACAGGTCGGCGAACAGGTTCAGCAGGTCGATCTCGGCGGCCAGCAGGCCGGACGGGCCCAGCTCGGCGCGGTCGCGGGAGTAGGCGTCGAGCAGATTGCCGACGTCCGCCGGGTCGACGTCGTAGCCGAGCAAGGTGCTGCGCAGGTCGGTGAGCGCTTGCTCGGCCCGCTCGCGCATCTCCGGCTGCGGTGCGGGCGGGAACTCCAACCCCGCTGCCGGGCCGGCCTCCTCCACGGCCGCCCCGTCCCCGACGGGCTCCATGCGCAGCAGCGGGGCACCGGTCTCCACCTGCGCGCCGACGGAAACCAGCACCTCGGTGACCGTGGCGGCGAACGGTGCGCGCAGCACCGTCTCCATCTTCATCGACTCCAGCACGACCACCGGCGCGCCCGCGTCGACCTGGGCACCGGCCGCCACCGGGGTGGCCACCACCAGGGCAGGTGCCGGGGAGCGCACCACGCCGCCCTCGTCACGGCTGATCCGGTGGGTGACCCCGTCGACCTCCACCAGGTGGATCGGCCCGTGCGTGCCGGTGACCACCCGGAAGCCGCGCCCGTTCACGGTCAGCCGGCCCACGCTGCTGTCGTACCGCTCGACCTCCACGTCCACCGTCTGCTCGCCGTTGCCGGACTCCACGGCGACCCGGAAGCGCCGCGAGCCGACCTGCGCCACCCGCAGCCGGTAGGTGTTCCCCCGCAGTTTCAGATCGATGGCCTGGCCGACCTCGTGCCGCACCTGCGGGCGGCCGCCGTGCGCGGTGGACAGCAACCGCTGCCGCTCGGTGCGCTCGGCCTCCTCGTACGCCTCGATGGCCGCGGCGGCCAGGGCCACGCCCGCGTGCCGGTCGGCCACCAGCCCACCATCGGCGCGCACCCGGTCGATCCACCCGGTGTCGCACGTGGCCCGCACCACCGCGTCCTGGTCGAGCAGATCGAGCAGGAAGCTCTTGTTGGTGACGCCGCCCTCGATGATCACCGTGGTCTCCGCCAGCGCGCGCCGCAGCCTGGCCAGCGCGATCTCCCTGGTCGGGCCGTAGGCGATGATCTTGGCGATCATCGAGTCGAAGTCGGCGGGGATCACGTCGCCTTCGGAGAAGCCGGTGTCCACCCGGACGCCCGGGCCTGCGGGCAGCTCCAGCCGCACCACCCGTCCGGGGGCGGGGGCGAAGTCCCGATCCGGGTCCTCGGCGTTGAGCCGGGCTTCCACGGCATGCCCGGACTCCGCGGGCGGCGTGCCGGTCAACTTCTCCCCCGCTGCGATCCGCAGCTGCGCCCTGACCAGGTCGAATCCCGTGGTCACCTCGGTGATCGGGTGCTCGACCTGCAGGCGGGTGTTGACCTCGAGGAAAGCGAACAGCCGCTCTTCCGGCTGGTACAGGAATTCCACGGTGGCCGCGCCGCGGTAACCGACCGCCACCGCCAGCCGCTCCGCGGACGCCTTCAGCTCGGCGACCTGCTTCGGCTCCAACAGCGGGCACGCCGACTCCTCGATCACCTTCTGGTTGCGCCGCTGCACCGAGCAGTCCCGCACCCCGATGGCCCACGCCGTCTCGCCGTCCGAGACGACCTGCACCTCGACGTGCCGGGCACCGGTCACCAGGCGCTCCAGGAACACCACGCCCGAGCCGAAGGCCCGCTTCGCCTCCGCCGAGGTGCGCTCGAACGCCTCGATCAGCTCGGCCTCGTTCCGCACCACCCGGATGCCGCGGCCGCCACCGCCCGCGGTGGCCTTGAGCATCAGCGGGTACCCGATACGGCCGCCCGCCGCCACGGCCGCCGCCACGTCGTCCACCGGGCCGCCGCTCCACGGCGCCACCGGCACGCCGACCCGTTCGGCGAGCTGTTTGGCGCCGATCTTGTCGCCCAGCGTGCGCATGGCTTCGGCGCTCGGGCCGATGAACGTCACCCCGAGCTTGTCGCACAGCTCGGCGAACGCGGGATCTTCCGCCACGAAGCCCCAGCCGACCCACGCGGCATCCGCGCCCGTCTCCACCAGCGCGCGCTCCAGCACCGCGAGATCCAGATAGGGCCGGTTCGCCGCCGGACCGAGAGCGTAGGTGTGGTCGGCCTCCCGGACGAACGTCGCCGCGCTTTCCGCGTCGGTGTAGAGGGCGACCGTTTCGACCCCGGCCCCGGTCTCCGCGTTCAACTCACGAACCGCATGGATGAGCCGCATTGCGGCTTCTCCCCGGTTGACGATGGCGACTCGACGGAACACCGGGGCAGCCTCCTGGATGGCACTCGATGCGGACGATTTGGCGAACGGATACTACGTCCGTTCTCCTCGCACGTGCGCCGACAGGCATCGCCGCCGGCGCACCGACTAGCCAGCATGCTGCATGCCGGCCGGTCGACCAATGGGGAGCATATGCACGCTCCGTGGCCGTCCTTTGGAGGGTTCCTCCAAAGTGATCTGGCCCGTGATCGCCCGTTCTCAGCGCCGTAACTCGGCCAGCCAGCGGCCTTCGCCGGACGTCTGCGCGGCGGAAAGGTCCTGCACCCGGACCTCGACGAGCCCGGCCTCGCCGAACGCCGCCAGTTCCTCCCTGGTGAGCGGCCACGGCCCGGGGCCTTCGGTGATCGGCCCCTGCTGCTTCTTGGCGATCACCAGCAGCGTGCCGCCCGGCGCGACGAACCCGGCGATGGCGTCGGTGACCTCACGGCGCATCGACCGTGGCAGCGCCTGCACCGTGGCGATTTCCACCACCAGGTCGAACGCCTGGGACCACTCGGCGGGCGCTTCCAGCAGGTTCGCCACGGTGTAGGTCACCGGCGAATCGGGGTGTTTGCTCTTGGCGACGTCGATGGCCGTCGGGGAGACGTCGAACGCCGTGGTGTCGTAACCCAACGTGGCGACGAACTCGGCATCGTGGCCGTAGCCGCAGCCGACCACCAACGCCTTCTTGCCGGTACCGTCCAGCTTCCGTTCGGCGGCCCACTCGCGCAGCACCCGGTGCCGGTCGGCCACTTCGGCCCACGGGACCTCGCCTTCGCCCGCGGCCGCCGCCGCGTAGACCTTCTCGAACAGCTCGACGTAGTCGCCTTGGTGCTCGGCGGCGATCCTGTTCATCCAGGCGCGTGGATCGGTCATCGCGGCATCCCCGGGTCCCAACCGTTCAGCCGCACCTGCGCCGACTGCTGTTCACGCTTGGCCAGCTCCTCGTGCAGCTCCCGCAGCAGCTCGCGGTCCCGCTCGCTCAGCCGCGGATTGTCCAGATCCTTCGGCGGGAACGCCACCGCCGGTTCGGTCACCCTGGTCGGGGCGTTCACGCTGTCCGCGGTGACCGTGGTCTGCTCGGCGCTGTTCTCGGCGCGCTCGTCCGACGGCTCCGCCGTCTCCGCCAGGGCGGCACGCAGCGCCTCCTGCTCGGCGGCACTCATCTCGGACGTCTGCTCGGCCCTGGTCTCCGGCGGCACCCCGTCGTCCTCGTCTTCCGCCGGCTCGGCCGCTTGCACCGTCGTCACGGATGCCGCGGACTGGCTCACGGAGGCATCGGCCTGCGGCCAGAACAGCTCGCCCGGTTCGAGATCGCCGTCGTTCCTGGTGTCGGCGGCACCGGTCTCCGACGGTTGCGCAGTCCAGGAAGACTCGCCGTACTGGGCGGGTACGTCGACGTTCTCGCGCGACGACGGCCGCGACGCCGCCGACGCGGCGGCCGAGCCGCCGCCCAGGGACTCCCCGTGAGACGGCCACAGCGCCGACCCGGAATCGTGGGGCGACGCTTCCGTCGCCGCGGACTCGCTGCCGTGTTCGGGCACCGAAGGCCAGCTGGGGTATTCGTGGCTCGCGGTCTCCGGCACGGAACTCATCGCATCGCCAGCCGTCTCGCGTCGGTCGTCGCGGTAGGAAGGCTCGTATCCGGAGTAGGTGTCGTAGCCGGCACCGGTAGCACCGGCCACGCGTATCGCTGCCCGCACCGCCTGGCGGTGATACTCCGGCCAGGGCGCGTCCGCCTCCAGCACCTCGACAACGGCCGGGATCCCGGCCCGGCGCAGGGCGCTGTCCATCCGGTACGCCGTGGCAACGGCGCTGCCTTCGGGCCCGACTTCGGCCAGCACCACTCGCTGCGGTATCGGACCGGGCGTCGTACCGGCCACGGTGTTGCGCCACACCACGTACACGCCCCGGACGTCCGGCATGCGCTGCACGACCACCTCGAGCGCTTCGGCCACGCCCATGGCAACCGCGTCGGTGGTGCTGAACCGGTGCTCCATCGGTGGCACGTCACCGACCCGCAGCTGGGTGGCGAACCACTCCTCGGCCCCGGACGCGGTGAGGACGGTTGCCAGCTCGCGCTGTTCCTCGGGACGCACCGGGATGTCGCCGGCGATCAGCGCGCCGCCGATCAGTTCCGCGGCTTCCCCGGTCCGTGCCCGCGCGGCCAGCCGCCGCGCCTGGCTCAGCGCGGTGTCGTCAAGCCGGCCGGCGAGTCCGAGGAGCACTCGATGCAGCCGCAGCGACAGAGCTGCCGGCTCGTTGCCCTCCACCATCCGTGTCCTCCCTCCGGCCCACGAGCGGCGAGCCCGTTGCCACCCGTCGGCCTCCCGAAGGCCGTCGCACCCGGCGGCGCCTCACGCGGCACCGACCGGGTGCCTGGTGGTCGCCGCGCCGACGCTGACCTTGCGCGACCGCTCCATCGCTGCCCGGTGATAGCCCGGCAGCGCCCAGTCGGGCGGCAACACCTCGATGCTCGGCACCTCGTCACCGAGGATGCGCACCACCCGCTGCAGCTCGCCGGTCAGCCGAGGCCACCCGGACGTCGCGGTGACCAGGACGACCCGCTTGGCGTCGCCGTCCCCGTGCGTCGTGCGGTACCGCCAGCTCTGCCGGACTTCGCCGACCTCCGGGCGTTTCCGCAACGCCGCACCGATCACCGCGGTCACCGAGTCGACGACGTTCCACCGATCGGGTGCGGTTTCTGTGAATGTGTACCGCCCTTCGGGAGTGTCGTCCACCCCGAGTGCCGAACTGACCAGGTGGGGGTCGGCACCGTGCGGCAGCAGGGCGGCGCGCAGCAGCCGGTGCTCGTCGGGTTCCAGGTCGATGTCGTGCCGGAGCAGCGCCTTGGGCAGGGTCCTGGCCAGCACGCCCATGGCGCCTTCGGCGAGCCAGTCGCGGTAGCGCCACAGGTACTCGTCCGGCAGCCTGCCGGCCAGGCGCAGCAGGAGCTCATGGCATGCGAGCTGGGCTTCGTCCTCCACTGGCCCTCCAACCGTGTGACGCGCCACCCGGTCGGCAGCATGCCACAGAACGGTGTGGGCGATGACGCGGGCCGGGCATAAGCCGCTCACCGTCGGACGACGGGCGCGTACGCCCTGGTCAGGCGGTGCATGACAGCGCGAACCTGCCGCGACCGAGTTCGTGGCCGGTCGGTCGGTCAGCGGGGAAGCCCGGCGAGGGCGGGCTCGTGCCGGAGGCCGACCGCGGTGCTGGACCAATCCTGCCCGAGCGGCCGGACCGATTGACCGTACGGCCGCCGCTTGCGGGATCCGTCGCCAGCAGGCCGACGTCGTTCATTGCCGCCGTGCGGCCACGCTGGGCCAGTGCCTCGACCACGGCAGACTGTTTCCCGGCAGGACGCCTGCCCACGCCGTCGTCCGCACCGACGGCCCACGAGCTCGACCCACCGTCCCTGACCACCAGCCGCCACATGCCCGATCGGCCAGGTCGACATGGCACCGGCGAACGGCACCGGCCACGGGCAAACCGCGCCCAGGCCGGCCGCCGATCTCACCGCCATGCGGCTCAGGCCGGCCGCCGATCTCACCGCCACCCGGGCTCAGGCCGGCCCCCTCGATCACGGTCGGCGGCCGCGTCACTCCACCACGGAGCGGACCGGTGTGCCCAGCTCCACGGTGCGGCTCACGGTGCACCACTTGTCGTGGGACTTGGCCACCATCTTCGGCAGCAGCTCGCGCGCCTCGTCACCGTCCGGGCCCTCCGGGAAGCGCACCCGGAACACCACCTCGAGGTTCTCCATCCGGCCGCCGCCGTCTTCGTCCTTGATCTTGTCGCCGCTGGCGACGAGCTCGAACTGCTCGGGCTCCGCCCGCCGGGAGGTCACCGTGTCGACGTCGATGGCGGTGCAGCCGGCGATCGCGGTCAGCAGCAGCTCCACGGGCGTGAACTGGTCCGAATCCCGGCCCGACCCGAACTCGAGCTTGCCGCCCCTGGCGTTGGTCGCGACGTACTTGCCGGGCGCGGTCCGGGTGATGGACACCGAGCGCTTGGTGTTGCCACTCATGCCCGCATCATGTCAGGGCAGCGGCTCCAGCGCGACGTCCACGTCGTAAGTCGCCTGGTCACCCTGCACGTCCCTGATGACCACGGTGACTTCGAAACGCTCGTCCCCGACCACCATCGTGCACGTGACCGACTCGGCGATCTGTGCGCGCACGCTCTCCGGGCATTGCACGTCGTCGTGCGGCTTGCCTGCCCGGTCCAGCGCCGCCGAAACTCCGCGGGCCAGCTCGTCCGGTTGGATGACCCGCTCGGATCCCGAGTCACAGCCGGTCAGGGCCAGCGCCACCAACCAGGTGACTGCCACGCGACCGATCACGCGGTCAACTTACCGCCGGTGACCCGGGGTGGACAGCAGGCCCGCCCGTGCGGGGGGCCGGCCAGGTCGACGGCACCGACCGTCCGGCCCTGGGGAGCAGGCCCGCCCGTGCGGGGGGCCTGCAGCTTGCCGCCCAGCGAGCAGGCGATCTCCACAGCAAACCCGCCCGCGCAGGGGCCCACGCACTGGAACTGATGCCGACCGTGCGCGGCGCCCAGCAGCCCGCCCGCGCAGGGGCCCGGCCGCAGCACCTCGAGCACGTCGGCGATCGCGTCCCAGCAGCCCGCCCGCGCAGGGGCCCGGCGGGATCCACACGGCCGGTTCGTGTCGTGCACCCGGCAGGCCCGCCCGCGCGGAGACCATGCGTGCCGGAGACAAGTCCGTTCGCGAAGCCGAGCAGGCCCGCCGCCCGCGTGGGGACCGGGCGATGGACGACTCGTCCCCTGCGGGCCAGAGCAGCAGGCCCGCAGGGGATCGCATCGAGCAGAAGCCAAGCAGCCTTCCGTCAGCGCGAGCAGGACCGCCCGCGGGGGGATCACATTGAGCCATCAGCCAAGCGGCGTTCCATTCAGCGCCAGCAGACCCGCCCACTCAGGGGACCCACGCACTCGAACAGCTGCCGCCCCGTGCGCACCCAGCAGCCCGCCCGCGCAGGGGCCCGGCGGGACCCACACGGCCGGTTCGTGTCGTGCACCCGGCAGGCCCGCCCGCGCGGGGCCCACATCGAACGTCAGCCGAGCGGCGTGCCCGCCAGCGCCAGCAGACCCGCGCGCGCGGCCCCACCGTCGGGGCAGCGCTCGCCCAACTGCGCACCGGCATACGCGCCCGGGCGAAAGCCCACTGCGCCCGCGCGGACGCGCACGTTGCACCGCCCCCGACCACACCCCCAGCAGGCCGCCCGCACGCGGAGGTCGCCCACCAGCAGCGGCATGGCCTGCGCACCCGCCACCGGGCCCGATGTCGGCAAGCCGATCGAGCCGGACACCGGCGCGAGCCCGGGTCAGCGGGCGTTTGGGACGAGTCCTCCGGTTCGGCACGGCCAGCTGGCGGCGTGGATCGCGCGCGACCAGTACCGTCCGGCCGGTAACGGCCCCAACGGGTGCCCGGCTCGGATAAATCTCACCGTTTTCGCCTTCCCCAGGAAATACGCGAAGCGGGGATCCGGCCTTCGTGATGCGCACCACCAACCCGCCCGGAACACAGCCGCCAGCGGCGCATCGGCGGACCCGGGCAGCACACAGGATCGCCCGCGAACGACGCTCTGACCAGCACGAACTCCCGTGAGACTCAGAGAAATCAAAATTTCGGTGCACCGAAATTCATCGTGCTGTTCATCGAATGACAGGTCTGCCCGCACCGAACGAAACAATTCGCACCAGCAATCACCTGGCGTCCCTTTCCGAACGGCTATACCGTCGTCACGGAAAGGGGTGTGCCACGAGTTGTCCGCAGAATTTCTTGCTTTCGCCACGGCGTTCGCGCTGGTCTTCGCCGTGGAACTGCCGGACAAGACGCTCGTCGCCACCCTGGTGCTGACCACCCGGTACCCGGCCCGCGCCGTTCTGCTCGGCGTGAGCGCGGCGTTCGCGGTGCACGTCGTGGTGGCGGCACTGTTCGGCCAGGCACTGAGCCTGCTCCCCGCGAACGTCGTGGCCGCCGTGGTCGCGGCCATCTTCGCCATCGGCGCCTACCTGCTGCTGCGGGAGAGCTTCGTCAAGCGGGAGGACGAGTCGGTCGACGCCAGCCGTGCCGGCCCGCGCGTGTCGATGCTTCGTGCCGTCACCACCTCGTTCGGTGTGCTGTTCGCCGCCGAACTCGGGGACGCGTCCCAGCTGGCCACCGCTGGGCTGACGGCCCGTTTCGGCGAGCCGGTCGCGGTGGCGCTCGGCGCATGGTGCGCGCTGGTCGCCGTCGCGACGATCGCGGTCTTCCTGGGCCGCAAGATCAGCGCTCGCATCCGTCCCAAGCTGCTGCAACGCGTCGCCGGGTGCGCCTTCGCCGCGTTCGCGGTGCTCGCCACCGTGCAGGCGGTCAGCTGACGGTCTCCGTCAGATCCTTCCGTTCGGTGCGCTCGCCCCGCTCACCGCCGCCGAGCACGGCCGCCAGGTCGGCGGCAGCTCGCATCACCCGCGGGCCGGCTTCGTTGCCGTCCAACGCGTGCAGCGACACCACCCCGATGCTGGCCCGGAAACCCGGCACCCCGCGCACCGGGGCGGCAATCCCGTGCGCGCCCGCCTCCAACTCGCCGACACTGGTCACCCAACCCTTGCCGCCGGGACGCAGCGCGGCGTGGGTCAGCGCCTTGCCTGCCGCGCCCCGGCCGATCGGGTGCGTCGACCCGACCCGGAAGCCCACGTGGTAGCTGGTCCACGACGGCTCGACCACGGCAACCGCCCGCACCGTGTCGTCCTCCGCCACGGACAGGTGCGCGGTCGCCCCCAGGTCCTCGGCCAGCCGGCGCAGCACCGGGATGGCCAGCTCACGCACCTGCGGCACGACCCGGCCAGCCAGCCGGAGCAGCCCGACGCCGAGCCGCACCCGGGAACCGTCGCGATACAGCAGGCCGCGGTCCACCAGCGGGCCGAGCAGCCGGTACACCGCAGCCCTGCTCACCCCGATGTGCTTGGCCAGCTCGGCAACCGTGCGTGCTTCGCCATCGGCGTCCGCCACCGCCTCCAGCAGTGCCAGACCCCGGTCCAGCGTCAGCGACGCCGGCGGCTGGTTCACAGCAACCCCAACTCCTCGAAGTCGGCGACCGTCTCGGCGAACGTGGCCGAGCCGTAGCAGGCGAACAGCTCCCGCACCGCTTTGGCCGCCTGATCGGACAGGTCGAGGGCCTCGGCGACGAGCGCTTCCGCATCGGTCGACGCCAGCGCCTCCTTCACGTCACCGCCCGCCAGGCAGCGCGCCGACGCCACCAGCAGGTTCAGCGAGCCGTGATGGGTGATGCCGGTCTCCGGGGCGGTGTGCCGGACCGCGCGATGCAGGCTGTTGGTGGCCTTGAACGAGGCGCCGGTGACGCCCGCGACCACCGCAAGGAAGTCGGCCACCTCGTCCACGCTGGGGAAGTTCTCCGCGGACTGCCCGCCGCAGCGGATCTTCGGCCAGCTGCCGTGCTCGATCACGTTGCGCACGCCGTCCAGCCAGCCCTTGCCCCGCCGTGGCTCGACCACCCGCACCACGTCCTCGGGCACGAACTCCGAGACCCGCTCCAGCCACACCTCGTCGACGTCCGACGGCGCGGGCATCTCGACCATGTGCAGGTGCAGCAGCTCGGCTCGCGATTCCACGATGGAGATCGCCTTCGGCACGCCACCGAGGCCGGTGTCGATGATCAACGACAACGGCAGCGGGGTGGACGGCCTGATCTTGATCAATTCGGTGATCAGCTCCGGCAACCGGGACGCCGGACACAGGAACAACCCGAGCACGCCCGCGTGCGGCCCGGTGCGTGCATCCAGGTAGTTGTGCAGTGCCTCTGCCATGCTCGCCGTGCCGGGTGGGAACAACGCGGAGTCGTCCACCAGCTTGCTGAACAGGGGCGGCGTGGGGCGAGGTCCTTGAGGCATGACTTCCGCTGGGCTCGACACGGTTGACACGCTAGTATCGTACTTTATTCGGACAACTTGCCCGATTATCGAACACCGCGGCCGCGCGGCCTACGCACCTGGCACGAAGTGTGCCGCGGGGTGCGCTCTCGACCGCGCCCTGCCGCCGTGGTTCAGCCCAGAGCCAGCCGGGCCACCCGCCCGTTCGGCCCGGATGCCCAGCAGGCCCCGTCACGCGCGCATTCGACCGTGTCGAAGCTTCCGTCGTCGAACTGCCGCCAGTGCAGTCCGCCCGTCAAACTCACGTCGCTGCCGGTAGGGCCGACGGCCAGCACGACATTGCCGAACCACGGGTGATACGCCACCGCCGACCGGTAGCCCTGTGGCGCGCTGTGCGGCACACGCCAGGTCTTGCCGCCGTCCCTGGTCAGCGCGAGCGCGTCCGTGCCGTTGGCCGGATCCAGGTAGTCCCCGCCGACGGCGACACCGGCGTGCCGGTCACGAAAAGCCAACGCGAAGACACCCGCGCTCTCGCTGCTGGCCAGCGGCGTGGTGGACACCGTCCAGGTGTGTCCGCGGTCGGTGGAGTGGAACACTCGCGCCTCCTGGTCCCCGCCGGTGGCGATCCACGCGTCGTTGCGGCCGGCGGTAATGAGGCACTGGCCGCTGGCGGAGAAGCCGTACTCGTTGGGCAGCACCGGCGGCATCCCGTCCGGGGGCACCACGCGCCACGTCCTCCCGCCGTCGCGCGTCTCGATGAGCCGGAACTTGCCGTCGACCGGGTCGCTGACCGCCAGGCCGTGCCGTCGATCGAAGAACGACACGCAGTTGTAGAAGGCGGCCTGCTCGTCGTTGACGAAGACGTCGTCCCAGGTCTTCCCGCCATCGGTGGTGCGATAGATGCGGGAATCGCTGCCGTTGCCGATGCTCAGCACGACTGCGGTGTCGGCGTCGAACGCCTCCACGTCACGGAAATCCAGGTTCTCGGTCCCCTCCGGGCCGACGGACGCGAACGTCCGCCCGCCGTCCGTCGTCCGCAGCACGGTGCCGTCGCGGCCGCTCGCCCAGACCACGTCACGGCTCACCACGGACAACCCGCGGAGTTGAGCGGTCGTGCCGGTGTCCTTCAGCTCCCAGCGCAGATCCAGGTTCGCGCGCGTCGCCGCGGTGGCGGCCCCTGGGGCCGCGAGCACGGTCGTCAGGGTCACGGCCGCGAGTACAGCGGCACGTCTTGCCTTCATGGCGGTGGCTCCCTTTCCTTGCGGCCGACGGGTGATGGCCAGCAGGCAACCTAGCCCACCGGATCGGGCAGGCCCAGGTCCGAAGGTGTGATCCGGCCGCGACCGAGCGGCAGCCGACGGCCGCTGGTCAGGTTTGATCCCTTTCGACCGCGGGTACCTCGTGCGCACTATGACGTCAGATCCAGACGACTTCGCCGATCGCGAAGAAGAAATCGTCGAGCTGCCGGACAGCCGGATACGCGTGATACGCATCGTCAACACGCTGATCCGGTTCCTCACCGGGCTGTTCGCACTGGTGCTCGTGCTGCACATCGTGCTGGTGGCGGCGGGCGCGAACTTCGGCAACGCGTTCGCGTCGTTCGTCCGCTCGTTCGCCGACGCCGTCTCCCTCGGTCTGAACAACCTGTTCACCTTCACCAACGACTCGCTCGAGCTGGCCGCCAACCAAGGACTGGCCGCCGTGCTCTGGCTGATCATCGGCGCGGCACTGACGGCACTGATCACGGGGATCTTCCTGCCGGGCGGCGGTGGCACCCGCGTCGTGCGGCGCCGCAAGCCGGAATGACCGACACCCCGCCGACATGGGGCGCGGCTAGGGTGTCGGCGTGGCATTCCCCCTGCGTGCGTGGCTGAATCCGGCCCGCCCGGAGTTCCCCGAGGTCGTCACCGACCCGCGCGAACGGAAGGCGATCACCGTCGAGCTGGTGATCGTCTTCGCGATCACGCTCGGCTTGTCCGGCGCTTCCAGCCTGCTGTCCTACCTGGACGGCCTGCTGCAGCAGACCGCACTCGCCGACCAGAAGGTGGCGCTCAACGTCACCACCACGGACGTCCAGGTCATCGACTTCCTGCGCCAGCTGCTGGGAGTGGTGCGCCTGGTCGGCTGGGGTGCGCTCGGGGCATACCTGCTGTGGCGGACCGGGATCGCGCTCAGCCGTATCGGCCTCGCCCGCCCGGACAAGCGGGACTGGCTCGGCGGCGCCGGTCTTGCCGCCCTGATCGGCATCCCCGGGCTGGCGCTGTACCTGATCGCCTGGCAGCTGGGCCTCAACCGGGCGGTGCTGCCCGCGGTCATGGACGAGACGTGGTGGCGGCCGATCGCGCTGACCCTGTCCGCCACCGGCAACGCCGTCGCCGAAGAGCTGCTGGTGGTCGGGCTGCTGCTCACCCGGCTGCGCCAGCTCGGCTTCGGGGAGAACCAGAGCCTGCTCGTCTCCGCCCTGCTGCGCGGCAGCTACCACTTCTACCAGGGCCTCGGCGGGTTCCTCGGCAACGTGGTGATGGGCCTGATCTTCGGCCGCGTGTGGCAACGCACCACCAGGCTCTGGCCGCTGGTGATCGCGCACGCGCTGCTCGACATCGTCGCTTTCGTGGGGTACTCGCTGCTGCGCGGTGCGTCCTGGCTGCCCGCGTAGCACACTCGAGCCCGTGGATCCCCACGCTTACGCTCGGCAGGTCACCCGCACGCTGCGCGAGCAGCTGCTGCCGGGAACCCTGCGTGGAGCATGGCTGGTCGGCTCCATCGCCTGGGACGACTACCGGCCCGGCAGCAGCGACATCGACGTCCTCGCGGTCGCGGACCCGCAACCGCTGCCCGTGCGGCTCGCCCTTGCCGAGGCACTGGCAGCGCTGCCGTGCCCGGGGCGGAAGCTGGAGTTCGTGCTCTACCCGCCCGGGCCGGATCAGCCGTCCCGCTGGCAGCTCAACCTGAACACCAACCCGGTACACGCCTCCACCGACCCGGCCACCGAGCCCCGGCACTGGTTCGTGCTGGACGTGGCGATGGCCAGGGAACGCGCCATCCCGCTGTTCGGCCCGCCCGCCCACGAGCTGCTCGCTCCCGTGCCCGAGCAGACCGTACGCCAGGCCCTGGAGGAGTCGCTGGCGTGGCACGAGGCGAACGAGCCCAAGGAACCGAACGCGGTCCTCAACGCCTGCCGTGCCCGGCACTACACGGAAACCGGCCGGTGGGCGTCGAAAACCGCGGCCGGGCTGTGGGCGCGCGGCAAGGTCGCCGATCCCAGCGCCATCGACGCCGCTTTGGCGCAGCGCAACCGGCCGCGTGACCCCTAAACTCAGCGAGTGAGCCAGACACCGAAACCCACCGCGCACGTCGACAGCGAAGTCGGCCCGCTGCGTTCGGTGCTGCTGCACCGCCCGGGCGACGAGCTCAAGCGGCTCACGCCGCGCAACAACGACTCCCTGCTGTTCGACTCCATCCCCTGGGTGAGCCGCGCGCAGGAGGAGCACGACCAGTTCGCCGAACTGCTCCGGTCACGCGGGGTGGAAGTCCTGCTGCTGGCCGATCTGCTCACCACGGCGTTGCGCGACGAACGAGCGCATGCCGCGGGCGTGGACATCGCGGTGGACCCGCGTCGTCTCGGCCCCGGACTCACCGACGCGTTGCGCAGCTACCTTTCCTCCGCGGACGCGGAAACCCTCGCGCGCGTGCTGATGAGCGGCATGACGTTCGAGGAGCTGCCCGCGTCGGAAGGGGCTTCCCTGGTGCGCCGGATGAATCACCCGCACGACTTCGCGGTCGACCCGCTACCGAACCTGCTGTTCACCCGCGACTCGTCGGTGTGGATCGGCGACCGCGTGGCGGTGGCGTCGCTGGCCATGCCCGCCCGGGCCAGGGAGACCGCACTGCTCGACATCATCTACGCCTACCACCCGCGTTTCTCCATGGCTGGCCGCGCATACGGGTCGCATCACGCCCCGGTGGAAGGCGGCGATGTGCTGCTCCTTTCGCCTGGTGTCGTGGCGGTCGGTGTGGGCGAGCGGACGACCGCGGCCGGGGTCGAATCGCTGGCCCGGTCACTGTTCGCCGACCAGGTCGCGCACACCGTCCTGGCCGTCCCCATCACGCAGACCCGCGCCACCATGCATCTGGACACCGTCTGCACGATGGTGCACACCGACGCGGTGGTGATGTATCCGCCGACGCGGGACCAGCTGCAGGCCTACACCCTGCGGCCCGCCGACCCGGAGGACGGCGCCCTGCTGATCGAAGGCCCGGCCCCGTTCCTCAGCGCGGCCGCCGAGGCGATGGGCATCGACAAGCTCCGGGTCATCGACACCGGGCTCGACCCGGTGACCGCGGAGCGCGAGCAGTGGGACGACGGCAACAACACGCTGGCCATCGCCCCCGGCGTGGTGATCGGGTACGAACGCAACGTGGAGACCAACGCCCGGCTGGAGCAGGCCGGGATCGAGGTGCTGGCCATCGCGGGCTCGGAACTGGGATCCGGCCGCGGCGGACCGCGCTGCATGTCCTGCCCGATCATCCGGGAGCAATTTTAGGCGAGCCTTACCGAAGTTAGTTTCGGCTATCCTTGGACAAATTCCTAGTTAGGTTTACCTGACTGGAAACCAGCAGGTAAGAGGCCGTATGGTCGCCTTATGTCAGTCATCAAGAAAAATCCGCGGTCGAAATTTTTCGAACTGCTCCAGGAGCAAATTCAGAACGAGTTCCACGCGTCCCAGCAGTACATTGCGCTCGCCGTGTGGTTCGACAACGAAGACCTGCCGCAGCTGGCCAAGCACTTCTACCGCCAGGCGGTGGAGGAGCGCAACCACGCGATGGCTCTGGTGCAGTACATGCTGGACACCGACCACCACGTGGAGATCCCCGGCGTGCCGGAGGTGCGCAACGACTTCTCCGCGCCGATCGAGCTCATCGAGCTCGCGCTGGAGCAGGAGAAGCAGGTCGCCAAGGACATCGAGAACCTGGTCCGGGCCGCCAGGCACGCCGAGGACTACACCAGCGAGCAGTTCATGCACTGGTTCCTCAAGGAGCAGGTCGAGGAGATCGCGCAGATGAACACGCTGCTCTCGGTCGCCAAGCGTGCCGGGGACGACGTGTTCGAGATCGAGCGCTTCCTGTACCGGGAACAGGTCGGCGACGGCGGTCGGGACCCGGACATGCCGCCGGTGGCCGGCGGCGCGCTGTAGCGGGCCGGGCACCGTCCGCGGGTGGCCAGCGGCGCATGTCAGGGGACCGGCCCCCCTCCACGAATGGCCAACAACACACTGCAGAGGACCGGACACCATCCGCCAGCAGCCAACAACACACTGCAGAGAGCCGGACACCATCCGCCAGCAGCCAGCGGCGCACTGTCAGGGGAACACCATCCGCGAGTGGCCGACGGCGCCCTGTAGAGAGCCACACCGCCCATCGCCAGCGGCCCGGCGGCGCACTGTCAGAGGCGGACCCCGTCCGCCGCGCGGGCAGTCCCGGCAGGGTCAGCAGTTGCCGTTGGTGAGCGCGAAAGCGCTCACCGCGGCGCCCTCGCCCGGAACCGTGAAGACGTAGGTGCTGCCCACGCTGGTGTCCACGCGGTACTCGCCCTCCGCCGAGGTCCCGCCAGGGTAGGTGTTCTGCAGCTGCTCCAGCGGGGTGCCGATCCCGATGCCCTCCGGCGTGCGGCCGTTCGCGCCCGCCACGATGCGCCCGACGCCCGCCTCGGAAATCACCACGGTGCTGACCTGGTCGGTCCCGGCGGTCAGCGGGTAGGACGTGCAGCCCTGCGGCGGGGCCGCGTCCTCGGCGAGATATCCCGCCTGCTGCACGTCCTCGTACGACATCCCCAGTTGGATCCGCGCCCAGCCGGTCGGGCCGATCGGCCCGCTGGTCACCGCGGGCGTGGTCGGCACCCGGGACTCCGGGGTACGCGACGGCTGCTTCGGCGGCGGCTTCTTGGCCGGGGCGGAGTCGGGCACCTCGAGCTGCTCCGGCTGCTGGGGCTCCTTCTCCACCCGGGAGCGCGAGGGCTTCGGCTTGGCCGACGAGCTGGCCGCCGTCGACAACGTCGCTTCCGTCCCCGGCGCGGCGACGTTGGCCTGCTGGTCGGCGCCCTGCGGCCCGATCAGCATGACGCCGCCGGCCACCACCACCGCCGCGACGGCGAGTCCGCTGCCCGCGATGGCCATGTCCCTGCGCCTGCGCACCCGGCGCGCCCCGGCGATCACCGCGTCCCGCGCGCCCGGTGCGACGCGGACGGTCAGCCGCTCGTCGTCGAACAACCTGCGCAGGTCCGACTCGAGGTCGTGGTCGGAACGCTCACTCACGGCTGACCTCCCTCCTCCATTGCTCCGGCCAGCTTCTTGCGCAGTGACGTGATCGCCTTGCTCGCCTGGCTCTTCACCGTCCCCGGGCTGACCCCGAGGCTTGCCGCAATCTCCGCTTCGGACAGTCCTTCGTAGTAACGCAGAACTATCACCGCACGTTGCCTCGGTGGCAGTTCGCGTAGCGCCTGCCACAGCGGTTCGTGCTCGAACGGGTCCGGGTGGCGGTAGCCGTCGTGGTTGTCCGGCAGGTCGGCGACCAGCTGCTCCCGGCGCCGCTTGCGCCATCGGGAGATGTGCGCGTTGGCCATCGACCGGCGGACGTAGGCGATCGGGTCGTCGGTCTTGCGGGACACGTGATGCCAGCGCGCACCGATCTTCTCCAGCACCGACTGGACCAGGTCCGCGCCGTCGTGCGGATTGCCGGTCAGCGCATAGCCGTAGCGCAGCAGCGCAGGCAGCTGAGCGTCGACGAACTCGCCGAAATCCCCCAGCTCACGGGCCATGCCTCGCCCCTACTCACCGCAGCGTCAGTTGCCGTCCGAGAATCCCGTCGCGAGCCCGCCGCTCGTCGCTGGTCAACGGTTGGTCGGCCACACTTGCCAGCGCCTGCTGGAGCCGTTCGCCGAACTGCTCCAGCGGCTCGGTCCACTCGCGCGCGTGCGCTTCCCGGTCGACGTCCCACACCGGCACGAGCAACCCGTGCGCGCGGAACGATCCGGCGAACCGCGAACCCTCGCCGAGGTCCAGCTCGCCCCGCGCGGACAACCTGGCCAGCGCTTTGAGCACGTCGTTCTCCGGCTCCGGGCGTACCCACCGGATGTGCGCCTTCTCCCCGGTGTCCACCCAGTACGCCGCCTGCCCGATCCGTTCCGTGGGCAGGATCGCCTCGTTGGCCCGCTCCAGCGACAGCTGGACCTCCCTGCTGATCTCCTCCTGATCCTCCGGCAACCACCAGGAGAAGTCGTCGTGCAGCTCGGGCACCAGTTCGGCGTCGGCGACCACCAGGTCCTGCAGGCGCTCGCCGTCCTCCGGCGGGCTGGTGGTGTCCGGAGCCGCCAGCACATCGCCCTGCTCGGCCTGCAGCACCCAGCGCAGGCTGCGTCCGACGTCCCGGCTGACGTCCGACGACCGGGTCTGCACCTGCATGGCCACGAACCGCTTGCCGTCCGATCGCACCATCGCGGCGGCCGCCCCGGGCAACACCGTCGCCAGCGTCACCGAGCCACCGTCGGTCAACGGCAGCTCCACCGTCGCCGACGGGACGAACTCGCGCATCGCGATCAGCTCGGTCTCGGCGGCCAGCCCTTCGAACGGCTGCGCCACGAAGACGTCACGGACCTTCTTCTGCTTCCTTTCCTCGGCCCGGCGTACGGTACGCGCCCGGCGGGAACGCTTGCCCACGTGAAACCTCCTCACTGCGGGTTGAAGCCCCGGGTGGTTGAACCTACCCGGTGGCTACCGCCGCACCCCCGCCGGGCGCACGGTACGCAGCGGAGGTGGCTGGGCGTCCTCGCCCACCGCGACCACCAGCATGCGTTTGCCCGCCAGCGACCGTTCCGGGGCGAGCAGCATGCCGATGCGGCGGATGACCAGGATCGTGACGACAGCCAGCGCGGCCGCGGTCAGATGCGTGATCCCGGTGAGCAACACCGAGTCCGCCATCGCCTGGACGCCGTCTCCCATCCGCCGCCACAGCGTCGCGGCGACCAGCACGGCATTCACCACGCAGCCGACCCACCACGTGACGACCAGCCGGGACGGCCGCGGCCGTTCGTCCGCCGGTTTGCGCAGCGCGACATGCTCCAGCTCGGCGATCACCGGGCCGGGCAGCACCACCGCCGCGACCGCCACCACCGCGATCAGCAGCGGCGCGGCAATGACCACCACCAGCGGCGGCAGCTCCACCCGGTACTCGACGGCGGCCACGACCGCCAGCAACACCCACAGGCCGACCAGCTTCGCCCCGGCCATCACGGGTCCGTACGGCGGCTCGACGTCGGCCAGCCTGGCCGCCTCGGAGCGGGCCAGCTGCAGCCACCACAGCCCGAGCACCAGCGCCGCGAACAACAGGATCGGAATCGGGTACCACAACCCGGTGACCAGCCCGTCGGACACCCGCACGGCCACCGTGCCGAGCGCTTCGTCACGGCTGATCACCAGCAACGCGTACCGCCAGAACTCGGCGACCCCGGCCAGCACCGCGAACACCGCGGCCGCCGCCAGGACACCGGCCGTCCACACCCCCACCGGCCGGATCAACTCGTCGGCCCGCGGGCGGGCACTGCGGGTACCCGGCACCGACGTCGGCTGGCGCCAGATCAGGCCGGGAAAACCCCATCGGGGCGGCACCGGGTACGACGGCGGCCCGGCATACGGCGGCTCCGGCGGCTCACGCCGGCGCCGCGGCGTGCCCGGCGGCGGGCTCGCCGTCCAGCGCACCGGAAAACCACGAGCCGGATCCACCGTCATCGCCGTTACAGCACCGTCGGTTCGACGCCCGGATCCTCGGCCACCACCGGCCTGCCCTCGGTCAGCCAGGACTTCATGCCACCGGCGACATTGCAGGCCTCGAAGCCGTTGGCGTTGAGGAACGCGGTGGCCTGCTCCGACCGGCCCCCGGTGCGGCAGACCACGTAGATCGGCTCGTCCTGGGCGAACTCGGCCAGCTCGCCCAGCCGCGCGGGCAGGTCACGCAGCGGGATGTGCAGCGCATCCGGCGCGTGCCCGGCGCGCCACTCGTCGTCCTCCCGCACGTCGAGCAGCCGGAGGTCGCCGTCCGGCAGATCGGCCACCCGGGTCGTCGGTACGTCTTCGGGAAACATCGGCACGATCCGATGGTGCCACGACCGGCGTGGGTTCCGCGTCAACCGTGCCCGTGCCGCCGGTGCCTGGTCAGCCCGGACCGGGTCCGCTCCTCGGTCTGCCGGGGGAAGCTGCGGTCCCGCAGGAAGCCCAGCGGGTCGGGCGCGTGCATCCGCAGCATCAGGTCGTCGACGTCGGCCGGGACACGCCTGCGCGACATCTTGCTCACCGCGATGGCCACGAAGAACGCGACCGGCACGGACACCAACGCGGGGTGCTGGATCAACACCGGGGCTTCCTCACCGCGCTGCAGCGCGGCCACCTCGAGCCCGATCGCGGTCAGCACCAGGCCGGCGCCGATCACCATGGCGGCCGCGGCGCCTTTCGCCTTGAGCCCGCGCCACCAGATGCCCAGCACCAGCACCGGGCAGAACGTGGACGCGGCCAGCGCGAACGCGTGCGAAAGCGTGTGCGCGAGGTCTATCCGGGGCGCGGCCAGCGCCATCGCCAGCGCGGCGGCCGCGACGAGTACCGCTCCCAGCTGTTGCTTGCGCAGTCGCTCGGGCAGCACACCGGTCGAAATCACCCCGGCCACGCTGAAGACCAGGCCGGACGCGGCGGCCAGCACGGCCGAGAAGATGCCTGCGACCAGCACGGCGGTGACGATCTGGCCGGCGAGGCCACCGCCGAGCATGGCCGACGGCAGCAGCAGCAGCGCGGTGTCGGTCTCCCCGGTCACCAGCAGACGCGGCACGTACAGCCGGGACAGCACCGCGAGCATGATCGGGAAGACCGCGAAGATCCCGACGAAGAGCAGCACGTGCAGCGTGGTCCGCCGGGCGGAGATGCCGTCCGGATTGGTGTAGTAGCGCACCAGGATGTGCGGCAGGCCCATGGTGCCCAGCACCAACGCGAGCAGCAGCGAGTACGTGCCGAGCAGATCCCAGACGTCGCCGCCGGACGGATCCAGCCAGTCGGCGTTGCCTGCGGGATGCCCGGCCAGCACCGGGACCGGCGCACCTGCTTCGAACGTCAACGTCGTGTCCGCACCGACCTCCAGCGGCCCGCGCTGCGGCGACCACGTGGTCGGACCGTCGGTGGGGTGACCGGCG
The DNA here is from genome assembly GCF_002919275.1 of Thermocrispum sp. Lineage (NCBI taxonomy): Bacteria > Bacillati > Actinomycetota > Actinomycetes > Pseudonocardiales > Pseudonocardiaceae > Thermocrispum > Thermocrispum sp. The sequence goes on from NZ_PKFA01000036.1 coordinate 56,947, forward strand.
ATCTCCCCGTGCGCTTCGAACTTGGTCGGTGCCTCCACCCGCAGCGTCACCGGCTCGCTGATCCTGATGGTGCTGTCCCGGGCGAACACCGGAGGGTCGTCGGACGTGATGCCGTGCGGCGCGCCACCCGGTGCGGATCCGATGAACACCACCAGCATGACCAGGGTCGGCGCGATGATGGCGAACATCTTCAGCCAGTACTGGAACGCCAACGTCACGGTGATGGCGCGCATCCCGCCGCCGAGCACGGTGATCAGCACCAACACCGTCAACGCCACCGGGCCCGCCCAGTCCGGGCCACCGAACAGCGTGCGGGCCGCCAGCTCGGCGCCGTGCAGCTGCGGCAGCAAATACAGCACCCCGATCAGCGCGGCGACCAGCGAGGCCAGCCCGCGCATCCCGGCGCCGGGCACCCTGGCGTCGATGAAGTCCGGCATCGTGTAGGCGCCGGAGCGGCGCAACGGGGCGGCCACGAAGATCAGCAGCGCGACGAAACCCGCGGTGAAGCCGATCGGGTACCACAGGCCGTCGGCACCCTCGGCCAGCACCACCCCGGTGATCCCGATGAACAGCGCCGCGCACAGGTACTCGCCGGACATCGCCGCGGCATTGCGCCGGGACCGCACGGTGCGCCTGGCGAAGTCGAAATCCTGCCCGCTCCTGGTCGCCGAGCGCCTGCCGAGCGTGTAGGTCACCACGGCCACCACGACCACGGCCACCGCGGCGGCGATCTGCAGGCCGGTCATCCTCTGTGCTCGATCATGTCGACGAACGCCCGCTCATGGCGTTCGGTCACCCGGACGAACAACAACCCGATGCCGCCGAGCACCGGGAACGGCGCCACCCCCAGCAACAGCCAGGCCAACGGCACACCGACCACCTCGAGCCGGGCGAAGTCGGGCAGCAACCACATCACCAGCGGCAGACCGCCCACCACGGCCACCGTCAGCAGCGCGAACAGCACGCCGATCTTCAGCAGGCCGTGGATCTGGTCGGCGATCAACGTGGCACCCCAGCTGGTCTGCTGAGCGAGCTCGGAGCGCGAATGCAGATAGGGCCGGACCGGCGCGACCGGACCGTCGTCGAGCACGATGCGCTGGCGCTTGGGCTTGGTGGGCGGGTCGACGTCCGCCTTGGCATGCGCAGGCGCCCCGGGGACACGCTCCACTGAAACCGGCTTCATCTCCGGCCGGGAGGAGCGCCCCAACGTGGGGTCGGGTGTGCGCACCCGCGGCCACCGCGGCGACGAGGTCCGAGTGGCGTCGTCCATGGTCAACTTCTCAGGTTGCCGGTGAGCCGATCCTTCAGCTCACGCGTGTGCCGTCTACTGACCGGAAGCAGCTTCTCCTCGTTGCCGATCACCACCTGGTAGCCGCCCTGGCACATGCGCAGCTCGGTGATCAACCGCAACGCGACCAGGTACGAGCGGTGGATGCGGACGAAGCCCGCCTTCCCCCACCGTTCCTCCAGCTGCGACAGCGGGATGCGCACCAGGTGCGACGAGCCGTCCATGGTGTACAGCCGGGCGTAGTCGCCCTGCGCCTCCACCCACCGCACCTGCGACCGCGGGATGAGCTTGGTTGTGCCCGCCAGCTCGACCGGGATGACTTCGTCGTCGCTGGGTGCCGCGCGGTCCTCCTGGGGTGCGCCGAACCGCTCCCGCAGCTTGGCCCGCACCCGGTCGATGGCCTTGTCGATGCGAGGCTGCTCGTACGGCTTGAGCACGTAGTCCACCGCGCCCAAATCGAACGCGTTGACCGCCTCGTCGCCGTGGCCGCTGACGAACACCAGCTCCGGCGCCGGGTTGAGCGCGGCGAACACGCGGGCCATCTCCATGCCGGTCAGCCCCGGCATGTTGATGTCCGCGAACACCACGTCGACCGCGGGCAGGCCTGCCTTGCGGCGCTTGGCCAGCAGGGGGTGCTCGGCCGAGATGATGCGCAGCGCCTCGGACGCGTCGACCGCGTCGAAGATGTGCCCGATGTACCGGTTGGACTGCAAGCGGTGCTTGAGCATGTCCAGCCCGGGCTTCTCGTCGTCCACGGCCAGCGCGACCAGGCGCCGAGTGTCGTCATGAGTACTCACGGTGACATGCATCCTGCCCACTGCGGGGTACCGATGTCCAGATCGAACCGAACGATGTTCACGATCCGCCGGGGTTGTTCACGGAACGTCCACCGAACTGTCACGCTACGTTGCGGACAGTCGGCATCATAACCCGAAACGCGCCCAGGCCGCGCGATGCTCGACCGCGGTCAGCAGCGCGTCGATGCCCGCCGCCGCCGGGCTGCCCAGCCCGAGCCTGGCCAGCAACGGCTTCTTCGGCTCCGCCACGGTGATGGTGGCGTCCGGATAGCGCTGCTTGACCACCTCGCGCAGCGTGCCGATGCCGTCCACCAGGCCGAGCTCGTGCGAGCGCGGGCCGAGCCACACGTCACCGCTCCACAGCTCGGGATCGTCCTTCAGCCGCTCGCCCCTGCGCTGCTTGACCCAGTCGACGAACAACTGGTGCAGCTGGTCGTGCATCGAGCGCAGCCACTGCACGTCCTCCGGCTTCTCCGGCTCGAACGGGTCCAGCCTGCGCTTGTTCTTGCCCGCGGTGTACAGCCTGCGCTCGATTCCGTACCGGTCGATCAGGCCGGTGAAGCCGAAACCGCCGGTGACCACGCCGATCGAGCCGATCAGCGACGTGCTGTGCGCGTAGATCTCGTCCGCGGCGCAGGCCAGCCAGTAGCCGCCGGAAGCGGCGACGTCCTCGCAGAACGCCAGCACCGGAACGTTCTTCTCGTCGGCCAGGCCGCGGATACGCTCGGCGATCAGGCCGGACTGGGTCGGCGCGCCGCCCGGCGAGTTGATCACCAGCGCGACCGCCTTGAGCCGGTCGTGCTCGAAGGCACGGGTCAGCGCGGACTCGACGGTGTTGATGTTGAGCACGCCGCGGCTGAACGGCGAACCCTGCGGAGTGATCACACCGTGCAGCTTGACCACGGAAACCACGTCGGACCTGTCCCCGCGGTCGGCGATCCTCGGCAGACGGGCGGTCAGCTTCTCGGCAACGCTCATGAGGCCAGGGTAGCGAGAAGGGACGACCCCCTGGGCGGATTCGCCGGCTGGACGAAGTCCGGCACCCAGGGGGTCGGGTGGTTGCCTGGTATTCGCGCTCAGCGGACAACCACCTCGCGCGTCCAAGAAGTATTCACCTTCGGACCACCTCCTTTCCCGCGTGCGGTCAACGGTAGGGAGCCCGCTGCGGTGGTGGCAACCGAGTTTCCTCGCGCCTGTCCCGGCCCGCTCGCCTGCGGCGACGGCGCGGCTGCTGCCATTCCTCGGTCGGCGGGTCCTCGTGCAGCCGCGCGCTCGGCAGCCTGCGCGGGCGCGGGCGATGCATGGTCTTGACCGGCTGCGGCGGCAGCAGCGGCGACCGGCCGGAGTCCCGCTCTTCCTTCGCCGCCTCGTAGCCGGGGATGTCCGGCCGCACGCCGGGGGCGTACTTGGGCACCCGCAGGGTGATCTTCATGCCCGCACCCGGCGCGGTCTCCACGATGACCGGATACTCCGGGCCGAACAGCTGCCGCATGCGCTGGCTGATGTTGCTGAGGCCGACGTGCTCACCGCTGCGGTGCGCCGACGACAGGCTCTTGAGCTTGGCGGGGTCCATCCCGACCCCGTCGTCCTCCACGATGATCACCGCGTCGTTGCCCGCGTCCTCGGCGATCACGGTGACCGTGCCGCCGCCCGGCTTGCCGGAGATGCCGTGCTTGACCGCGTTCTCCACCAGCGGCTGCACGATGAGGAACGGCACCACCACGCCCAGCACCTCCGGCGCGATCTTCAACCGGACGTTGAGCCGGTCGCCGAACCGAGCGGACTCGATGGTCAGGTACCGGTCGACGTTGCGCAGCTCCTCCGCCAGCGTGGTGAACATGCCGGAGCTGCGGAAGCTGTATCTGGTGAAGTCCGCGAACTCCAGCAGCAGGTCCTGGGCTTCCTCCGGATCGGTGCGGATCAGCGACGAGATGGTGTTCAGCGCGTTGTAGACGAAGTGCGGCGAGATCTGCGCCCGCAGCGCCTTGATCTCTGCCTGCTGCAGCGCCGACTTCGACTCCTCCAGCCGGGCCAGCTCGAACTGGGTGCGCACGAACTGGGCGACCGCGTCGGCCATCTCGATGAGCCGGCGGCTGCGGGACCGGCCGACCACGATCAGCACGGCGTCGGTGCGGCCCTCGACGATCAGCGGCACGATCACCGCCGCCCGCATCCGACACGAGCTGCGATGCGAGCACGGGAGCTTGTCGTGCGACACCAGCTCCCTGCGGTGTTGCTCCCGCGCGGAGGCGATGGCCGGCTCGAGGTCCACGTAGTGGTCGGTGGCCTCGCCGTCCCAGCTGTGCAGCACCCCGGCGCCGTCGGTGATGCCGACCGCGACGCAGTTCAGCAACTGACGCAGGTGCCGGGTGATGCGGTCGGCGGCCTCCTGGTCGAGGCCTTCCCGCAGGTCGGGGGCGGCCAGGGCGAGCCGGTGCACGGCGTGCAGCACGGCGTCCTCGGTCGCCTTGCCCGGACGGCGCGAACGTAGATACACCGCCACCGCGACCAGGATCGCAACGGTGGCAATCACCCAAGCGAGGAGTTGCGATAGCGGAACGTTCGGCACCCGACCATGTTCGAGCCTGGTCGCCGCGGTGACAAGTGCACTGGGTGATCTCGCCGATCGCGTTCGGTGAATGTCACTTGAGCAGGCGATCGAGCCTACGATCGGACAGCGGCTTCCCCTTGGTCTGGCACGTGGGGCAGTACTGGAACGACTTGTCGGCGAACGACACCTCGCGGATCGTGTCCCCGCACACCGGGCACGGCAGGCCGGTACGGCCGTGCACCCGCAGGCCGGAGCGCTTCTCGCCCTTCAACCGGGCGGCCTCCTGCCCGACGGATCGGTCGACCGCATCCCGCAGCACGGTGACCATGGCTTCGTGCAGCCGGTCGAGCGCGTCGTCGTCGAGGCGGCCCGCGGTGGCATACGGCGACAGCCGCGCCGTGTGCAGGATCTCGTCGGAGTAGGCGTTGCCGATGCCGGCGATGAGCCGCTGATCGGTGATCGCGTTCTTCAGCCGCTCGGTACGCCCGGCCAGGATGCCCGCCAGGCCGTCGCGATCCAGTGTGGCGGCGTCCGGCCCCAGCGTGGCGATGCTTGCGACGTCGGACGGGTCGCGCACCAGCCAGACCGCCATGCCCTTCTTGGTGCCCGCCTCGGTGAGGTCGAAGCCCGGGCCGCCGAGGTGGAGGCGCAGCGCGATCGGTCCTTTGCCGGGACGCACCGGCTTCGGCGACAGCTCGTCCGACCAGCGCAGCCAGCCCGCACGGGCCAGATGGGTGATGAGGTGCAGCTCGCCCAGGCAGACGTCGAGGTGTTTGCCGTGCCTGCGCACGTCGGTGACTTCTTTGCCGTGGGCGGCGGTGATCGGCGGGTCGAACGTCTTCAGCACCGCCAGTGACGCCACGTCGATCCGCGAGACCGCCCGGCCGACAGCGTGCTCCCGGAGGAAGTGGGCGAGGGCTTCGACCTCGGGCAGCTCGGGCATGGCGCCTCCTGGTGCCTACTCGACCGGCCGGAGCGGTCCGTTGATGTCCGGCATGGAGTGCTCCTCGATCGCGGTCTTGATCCGCTTGAGCTCGCCCTGCACCTTGAACACGCCCCGGACGGTGCCGACCCAGCGCTCGGGTTCGGCGTCCTCGTCATTCTCGACGGTCTCCGCGACGACCCGCCACGGCCGGCGCAGCGCCCAGCGCGTCGGGAAGAAGAGGATGATCAGGGCCAGCAGGAGCACCACCCAGCTCGGCACGACCACCGCGTCCGGCATCCACAGGAACAGAACGGCGGCGAAGATCACGACCAGGGAGATCATGATCGCCGCGGAGACCTGGCCACCGGTGACGTCGTGCTCGAAGTCTTCTGCGGTGGCGGGGGCGCGCCATTCCAGCTGACTGCGCAGAGTCCATTTCCGGCCGTCGGCTGCGATGACCGACTGCTCGGCCATTCCGTCTCCTCTCGGATCGCCGTTCCTGCGCACCCATTGTGGCGTAGTCGGTGCCCATCCGGAGACGTCAATTCGGGCAGCTTCGATGGTCGCTCAGCGTGATCACGACCCGGGGACGTGCGTCAGCTGCTCGTGGTGCCCCGGGCGGGTCAGCAGTCGTCGTGCCAGTAGTAGGTGGACGAGTATTCCTGCCCGTCGTCGTAGATGTAGGTGGTGCGCTCGTAACCCACACCACGCATGTACGAGTACTCGTACATCTCGGTCCGGTGTGCGACGTCGTTGTAGAACTCGTAGTACTCGAAGTCGTCGACGCAGTCGTGGGCCACGTCCTCGTACGAGGACTGAGGCGGCTCCTCCGGCGCCAATGCCGGCCTGTTGACCGTCTCCTCGGGCTGGCTGTCCGGCGGCGAGCCCGGCAGGTGCCGCTCGCGTGCGCCCTCGACGACCGTGGTGTTCTTCGCCTTCGGCGAGGGCAGGTCGGGAACGGTGTCCGGGGAGGACGGCGTGGTCGGCGGAACTTCGGCCAGGACCGTCCCGGACAGGTGGTCCGCCGTGCCGGAGTCCGACCTGTTCGGTTTGACGCTGTCGAGGCGCTGGGTGTCGCTGTCCTGCTCCTGGCGCTGCGTATCGATGGTCTTGGCCGGGGAGCGCTTGAGCAGTTGACCGGATGGCGACGACGTTCCCTCGCCGTGGCCGCGCTCCACCGTCGGGTCGTGGCGGTCGTAGCCCTGCTGGCCGTGCAGGCCCAGCACGTTCACGGCTTCGCCGTTGAGCATCGCGCCCGCGCTCCAGCCGAGCACGCCGACCACGGCCGTGGAGGCCACGGCGACGCCGACTTTGAGTTTGGCGCTGGCGAAGACGCTCTTGAGCGCGGTGAGCTTGCTGGCTACCGCTGCCGTCCCGGACGCCGTTGTCCCGGACGTCGCCGTTGCCTCGGTGGCAACCGTTGTCCCGGATGTCGCGGTTGTCCCGGTGGCAACCGCCGCCCCGGACTCGGCCGACCCGGCGGCCAAGGCTCCGGCACCGGCCAGGGACGGCAGCGCCAACGCGATGACCCCGGCGTGCGCGCGGAGCGAGTGGCAGACATCGCGCAGCTCTGCGTGCGTGGAACGGCACGCCGCGCAGTTGCCGAGATGCGCCGCGATCCGCGCCGCCTCCGCGGGCGTGACGGCTCCGGCGGTGTAGCTGCCGAGCTTGTCCAGCACCGAGCGACAGCTCGCGTTGCCCTGGTAGGTGCTCAGGTGAGCCTGCAGATAGGCGGCACGCAGGCCTTGCCTGGCCCGGCGGGCCAGGGCGGCGGTCGCGTTCGGGGTCAAGCCGAAGTGCGGCGCGACCTTGGCCGGCTGCGCACCCTCCACCTCGGTACGCCACAACACGGTGCGCCATCGTTCGGGGAGGCTGACGAACGCGCGGGTGATGAGCGCGTACTCGGCCGACCGCGCGCAGGCCGACTCGGTCGCCCCGGCGCGGCTGGTCAGCTCGTCGTCGCTGACCGGGACGTCGTGCGAGGCGCCGCGCCACTCCCAGGCCACCCGGCGGGCCACCGTGAGCAGGTAGCCGCGGATGTTGTCGTGGGGTCCGTTGCCGCGCTTGATGGCGCGGAGAACACGGAAGAAGGTCTCGGCCGTGATGTCGTCGGCTTCGGCAGGGTCGTTCGCCAGGCTGCAGGCCAGCCGACGCACCGCAGGGGCGTGCCGCTCGAACAGCTCGCCGAATGCTTCGTCCTGCCCGCTTCGCAGACGTGTGAGCAAGTCCTGCTCATCCGTCTCGTGCGTCATCCGGCCAGGTCCCTCCTCGCCGATACCGTGATCGGCAGCCCCGTTCGGGCTACGTCGTACGCCTGCGGATCGGGTGTCAGTGTGACCGGGAGAACGACGGAGAGTGACGATTTTGCGCCACAGGCGCCGATTCGCCAGGCGAGCGGCCGGTACGGCGCGACCAGCGGTCAGTGTGGCTGGTGAAGTGGTGGTCCCCTGCACGGCGCGCTGAGCGGTCACGGGCGACACATCAAAAGCTGTCCGATCGGTGGTCCCCTGCACGGCGCGCTGAGCGAGCGGTATAAACTTCGGTCGTCGCTTGCGGACGTAGCGCAGTTGGTAGCGCATCACCTTGCCAAGGTGAGGGTCGCGGGTTCGAGTCCCGTCGTCCGCTCCAAGACAGGACGCCTCTCGGGGTCCTGCGTACTTCCTTCCGTGGCTCCACACGTCGAGCAATCTCCCGTGGCGCCATGCGCCTTGGTCGGGGAGTGTCCTGAAGTTCCACACGCTGTGTCTCGGCCGAGCCCCGTTGCGCGTACTCCGCGCACCGTTCCTTGGCCGCGCCGTCAACCGCGGCACGGAGCACTGTGCCCTGCCCGAGCCGTCCGCGACTCCAAACACGGCTTCTCAGCCCCGCCGTTCACCAAAGCCCTGACAGATGCACGTCCACCGACCCGCCGCGACTCCAAACACCGCTCCTCAGCCCCGCCGTTCACCAAGGCGCTGAGGGCTGTACCCTGCCCGAGCCCGTTTCGAGGCTCCCCGCGCCGCGTCCGAGCGAGTCCCGCACGCCAGAATTCGTCTCAAGCTTCTCGTAGCGGAGGAACGTCCCGTCACGGGATGATGCGGTCATGATCACCGCATTGACCGTCGTCGCCGCCGTGGGGTGCGGACTCATGGCCGGCATCTTCTACGCGTTCTCCGGTTTCGTGATGACGTCGCTCGGCCGACTGGCGCCGGAGCACGGCGCCACAGCGATGCGGGCGATCAACGAGGACATCCTCAACCCACTGTTCCTGCTGTCGTTCATGGGAACGACACTGCTCAGCGCGATCCTGTCGGTGGCTGCCGTCGTCGACTGGCAAGCGGAGTCTCCCTGGCGGCTGGCGGGCGGCTTGCTGTATCTCGTCGGCTCGTTCGGTGTCACCGCAGCATGCAACGTGCCGTTGAACAACCGGCTGGCCGAATCCGACCCCGCCACTCCCGATGGCGCATCGTTCTGGGCGGAGTACCGCCGCCGCTGGGTGGCGTGGAATCACGTCCGCTCGGTCGCCACGACGGGCGCCATGGCGGCGCTGATCGTCTCGCTGACTGTGTGAATCACAATCGGCAGCACGCAGCCGTGCCGGTCTCAACGCCAACCCAGCACCCCGATCCTGCCCGACCGTGATCGTTTCGCAGACCGACCTGTTCGACGAGCACGAGCGGCGGGTGCCCAGGTGACGCAGACCCAGGCCGTGCTCCCACCGCGGTGACGGCGACGATCAGCGCGTTGCGATCAGGACGGTCGCTTCCCCGTCAGTGACCGTGCCCCCCGGCAGGCCATGAGCGGCCTCCACGCCGACGGCCACGACGGTCTGGGCGTGCTGCGAGCACACGCTCCGCAGTCGAATCCACCGGCGGGCACGGCCAAGGTGTAGATCGACCCGGCGCTGCTGAGGCGTGGAATCTGCACGCTGGACAGGGGTCGGCACCCGGGGCGCGCCCACCATCGTGGATGAATCTGCACCCGAAACAGCGGTAGGCAACGGCCCGCCGTCTCGTCTCGGACACACAGGCCAAACCAGCCTCGCCGACACGACGAGCCGCAAGCCGCTCGTCTCGAGCAGCGACCAGCCGACCACCATCGTCACTCAGGACGCGCTGATGGCGGATACCGTGCTCGGGCCCGCAGGCGGGGTGGGTTATTCGCCGATGACTGATGGGACGACGGTCATGCCGGTGGTTTCGTCGATGAGTTTTTCGCCGTGTTCGTCGTATTCGACTTTCAGGCCGGGGTCCATCTCCTGTTTGATGTAGTACTGGTCTTTGTGTTCTTTGTCCTCGGCACCCTGGCCACGCGCGCCTGCGGCGCCGCCCATCATGCCGGCCATGCCGCGGGGGCCGAACCCGCCGGCTCCAGCGCGGGCAGCCGCCGCACCGGCACCGGCCGCGCCGGGTGAACCGGGACCGATCACACCAGCACCCTTGCCGGCGCCGAGGGCTCCCCCAGCGGCACCACCGGCCGCGCCACTGCCGAGCGGACCGAACCCGGCCACACCACCGGCGCCACCACCGGCACTACCGCCGCCCACACCGGTCGACCCGTAGGCCGAACTCCCGGCAAGCGACCCGGACCGCGAACCCGTGCCCGCCGGGTCGAACCCGGACGTGCTGGTGTTGCCCGGCGGAATGACCCGGCCATTGGGCAACACCCTGGTGCCGTCCGGCAACACCTTCGTCCCGTCCGGCAGGATCCGAGTGCCATCCGGCAACACCCGCGTCCCGTCCGGCAGGATCCGGGTGCCATCGGGCTTGACGATGGTGCCGTCCGGCAACCGCCGCGACCCGTCCGGCAGGCGGACACCACCCCGCGAACTGCCCGAGCTGTCACCGGTGCGGTTGTTCGTGCCCGTCTTCGGCGGCTCGATCCGCCCACCACTGCGGCTGGTCCTGCTACTCGTACCCGTCGGCTGCGACGTCGGCCTGCTCACCCGCGGCAGGTTCGTCCCGATCGAGGAGATGGCCTTGTTCTTGTCCCCACCACCGGTGCTCGAACTGCTCTCCGCGCTCCCACTGCCGTCGAACTTCGGCGGCTCGGCAAACACCGGCGCCTT
>NZ_PKFA01000046.1:0-65794 GCF_002919275.1 Thermocrispum sp.
GCACCAACTGGTTCGCGCACGGCGCCACGTTCGGCGGGCACCCGGTGGCGTCCGCCGTTGCCCTGGCGAACCTCGATCTGTTCGCCAGGGAAGACCTCAACGCGCACGTACGAGCCAACACCGACCTGTTCCGCTCGTATCTGGAGCGGTTGTACGACTTGCCGATCGTCGGAGACGTGCGCGGCGACGGGTACTTCTTCGGCATCGAACTGGTGAAGGACAAGAACACCCGCGAGACGTTCGACGAGGACGAGTCGGAGAGCCTGCTGCGCGGGTTCCTGTCGAAGGCGCTCTACGAGAACGGCCTGTACTGCCGTGCCGACGACCGCGGCGATCCGGTGGTACAGCTGGCGCCGCCGCTCATCTGCGAGGAACCGCATTTCGCGGAAATGGAGCAGATCCTCCGGACGGTGTTGTCGGAGGCCTGGAGCCGCTTGTGAGCGGCCAGGGGCCGATCAGCTACTGGCTGTCGACGGCAGACCTGACACCGCGCGCGGCACTCCCGGGCAGCACGGACGCCGATGTCGTCGTCATCGGCGCCGGATTCACCGGGCTGTGGACCGCCTACTACCTCGCCGCAGCGGACCCCGGGCTGCGCATCGTCGTCCTCGAGGCGCAAGTGGCCGGCTACGGGGCCAGCGGACGCAACGGCGGCTGGTGCTCGGCACTCTTCCCGGCATCGCCGGCCGCGGTCGCGCGCAAGCACGGCGTGGCCCGGGCGAGCGCCCTGGTGGCGGCCATGCGGGACACGATCGACGAGATCGGCCGGGTCGCGACGGCAGAAGGTGTCGACTGCGACTACGCCAAGGGCGGCACGGTGGTCCTGGCCCGATCGGCAGTGCAAGAAGCGCGCGGACGAGCGGTCGTGGACGCCGAGGCTCCTTTCGGCACCGGGCTGGCGTGGCTGGCGGCGCCGGAGGCGTCTGCTCTGTGCAACGCAACGCGAGTGCGCGGCGGGACCTACACACCGCACTGTGCGGCGATACACCCCGGGAAGCTGGTGCGCGGCCTGGCCGACGCGGTGGAACGGCTTGGCGTGACCATTCGCGAACAGACTCGTGTGCTGCGGCTGCAGCCGGGACGCGTCGAGACGGAAGCGGGCAGCGTGCGCGCCGAGGTGATCGTGCGCGCGACCGAGGGCTACACCGCCGGGTTGCCCGGTCACCGTCGTCTGCTGGTCCCGCTGTACTCGCTGATGGCGGTGACCGAGCCGTTGCCGGCGTCCTTCTGGGCGCATGCCGGTCTCGCGCGCCGGGAGACGTTCTCCGACTTCCGTCGCATGATCATCTACGGCCAGCGGACCGCGGACGACCGGCTGGCATTCGGCGGGCGTGGTGCGCCCTATCACTACGGCTCGCAGGTGGCGCCCGCATTCGGCCAGGACACGCGCGTCCACACCGCGATCGACCGGACGCTGGTGGATCTGTTCCCGGCGTTGGGCCCGCGGCCGCCGGTGACGCACAGGTGGGGCGGACCACTCGGTGTTCCGCGCGACTGGACGGCGTCGGTGGGACTGGACCGCTCGACCGGGCTGGCGTGGGGCGGGGGATACGTCGGTGACGGTGTCGCGACTGCGAACCTCGCCGGACGGACGCTCGCCGACCTGATCAGCGGGCGGGATTCAGCACGGGCCCGGCTGCCTTGGGTCGGTCATCGGTGGCCGCAGTGGGAACCCGAACCGCTGCGCTGGCTGGCGATCAACGCCGGCCTGCGCCTGGCCGAGTTCGCCGATGCCCGGGAAGCCAGGACGGGGCGCGTGTTCCGGCCCGCTGCGGTGCTCGGCCACCTCACCGGCGAATAGCGCACGCGAGCTCGGCGCTCACCTGATCGCCAGGTCACTGCGCAGCGCACGGCCTTGGATCGCCCGCCACACCGCGGCGGGCGTGAGCGGCATGTCGGCGTGCCGCACCCCGCAGGGCCGGAGCGCGTCCATCACGGCGTTCACCACCGCGGCCGGGGAACCGACCGTGGCCGCTTCGCCGATGCCTTTCGCCCCGACCGGGTGGTGCGGCGACGGCGTGACGGTCTCGCCGAGCTCCCACGACGGGCATTCCAGCGCGGTGGGCAACAGGTAGTCCATGAACGAGCCGCCCAGATGGTTGCCGTCGGCGTCGAAGGCGATGTGCTCCATCAGCGCCATGCCGATGCCGTCGGCCAGGCCTCGGTGGATCTGGCCGTCCACGATCATCGGGTTGATCCGCACCCCGCAGTCGTCGACGGCGACGAACCTGCGCACCGTGACCTGTCCGGTATCCGGGTCGACGTCGACCACGCACAGATACGCGCCGAACGGGAAGGTGAGGTTCGGCGGGTTGTAGACGGTGCTGGCGGCGAGCTGGCCGTCGACCCCGTCGGGAAGGTCGATGTCGGCGTGCGCGGCACGAGCGATCTCGGCCAGCGTGTGCCCGGCGCCTTCGACACCGCGCACGTACCAGCGTCCGTCACCCCACTCGAGGTCTTCGGGGTCGGCTTCCAGCATGGCGGCGGCGATCAACCGCGCTTGTTCCCGCACCTTCCGCGCCACGGTCACCGCGGCCGCTCCCGACACGGCGATCGAACGCGATCCGTATGTGCCCACCCCGAACGGCGTGTGGTCGGTGTCGCCTTGCACGACGTCCACCTCGTCCACGCCGATCCCGAGCTCGTTGGCCACCAGCTGCGCGAACGTCGTCTCGTGCCCCTGGCCTTGCGACATGCACGACACCCGCAGCACCGCGGTACCCGACGGGTGGACACGCAGTTCCGCGCCGTCGGCCATGCCGAATCCGTACATGTCCAGGTGCTTGCGTGGCCCGGCTCCGACCGCCTCGGTGAAGAAGCTCAGGCCGATGCCCATCAGCTCGCCGCGCTCACGCTTGGCCGCCTGCTCGGCGCGCAGGTCGTGGTAGCCGGCCATGTCCAGCAGCTTGGCCAGCGCCCGCGGGTAGTCGCCCGAGTCGTACCGCCACCCGGTGGCCGTGTCGTACGGGAACTGCTCGGGCCGGATCAGGTTGCGCATGCGCAGCTCGGCGGGGTCCATGTCCAGCTCGCACGCCAACAGGTCGACCATGCGCTCGACCAGGTAGACCGCCTCGGTGACGCGGAACGAGCACGAGTAGGCCACCCCGCCGGGCGCCTTGTTGGTGTAGACGCCGGTGACCGAGCAGTGGGCGGCTTGCAGGTCGTAGGAGCCGGTGAACACACCGAAGAACCCCGCCGGGTAGCGGGACGGCTGCGCGGTGGCGTTGAACGCGCCGTGGTCGGCCAGCACCCGGACGCGCAGGCCGAGGATCGTGCCGTCGGAGCGGGCGGCGATCTCGCCGCGCATGTGGTAGTCCCTGGCGAATGCCGTGCTCATCAGGTTCTCCGCCCGGTCCTCGATCCACTTGACCGGTTGCTGGGTGATCATCGACGCGACGATCGCGCACACGTATCCGGGGTAGACGCCGACCTTGTTGCCGAAGCCACCGCCGATGTCGTTGGCGATCACCCGGATCCGATGCTCCGGAATGCCGGTCAGTTGCGCGTACAGCGAGCGGTGGGCGTGCGGTGCCTGGGCGGTCGACCACACGGTCAGGCGGCCGCTGACCGGGTCCATGTCGGCCACGATCCCGCAGGTCTCCAGCGGCGCGGGATGCACCCGCGGATAGAGCATGTCCTGCTCGACCACCACGTCGGCCTCGGCGAACACCTCGGCCACGCGCTGGGCGTCGCCGGATTCCCAGTCGAAGATGTGGTTGTCCTGCTGACCGGGCCGGTCGTCGCGGATCACCGGGGCGTCCGGCGCCAACGCCTGGTGAGCGTCGACCACGGCAGGCAGCGGCTCGTACTCGACGTCGATCAGCTCGAGAGCGTCGCGCGCGGCGTAGCGGTCTTCTGCGACGACGAAAGCGACTTCCTGCCCCTGGAAACGCACCTTGTCGGTGGCCAGCACAGCTTGTTGGTCGTAGGACAGCGTGGGCATCCAGGCCATGCCGCGTTCGGCCAGCATCTCCCCGGTGATCACGGTCTTCACTCTGGGGTGTGCCAACGCGGCACTGACGTCGACCGACACGATCCTGGCGTGCGCCATCGGGCTGCGCAGCATCGCGCCGTGCAGCATGCCGGGCAGAACCACGTCGTCGACGAACTTTCCCAGCCCGCGGACGAACCGGGCGTCCTCTTTGCGGATCCGTGAGCCGAAGGCCGAGCCGTTGCCGTCCGCGGTCACGACGCCACCTCGTCTCGTTGCTCACCCGCCAGGGCCGCGGAGGAGCCGTCGTCGTCCGCCGTGTTGCTCAGCTCGGCGGCGCGCCGGATAGCCCGCACGATGTTCTCGTACCCGGTGCAGCGACACAGCTGTCCGGAAATCGCCTCGCGGATCCGCTCCTCGGAAGGATCCGGATCGCGGTCCAGCAGCCAGCGTGCGGTCATCAGCATGCCCGGGGTGCAGAATCCGCACTGGGCCCCGTGACAGTCGATGAACGCTTGCTGCACCGGATCCAGCTGCCCGTTGCGCGCCAGCGACTCGACGGTGCGTACCTGTTTGCCGTCGGCCATCGCGGCCAGCACCGTGCACGACTTGACCGGCAGGCCGTCCAACCACACCACGCACGCCCCGCAGTTGGACGTGTCGCAGCCCAGGTGGGTACCGGTCAGGCCCAGCTCGTCCCGGAGGAAGTAGGCGAGCAGCACCCGCGGCTCGATGGTGCGCCGGTACTGCCGACCGTTGACCGTCACGGTGATGTCCACGCCTCACACCTCTCGCCCTGCCCGGTGGCTTGCCAGCGTCAGCGAGCGCGCCACCAACGTCGCCGCCAGATGCCGCTTGTAGTCCGCCGGGCCGCGCTGGTCGACCGGTGGATCGCAGTGCTCGGCGGCGATGCGCCCGGCCTCGGCGAACGCCTCCGCCGACACCACTCGCCCGCGCAGGAAGTCCTCCGCCTCGACGGCGACGAAATTCTGCGCGCCGAGCGCGGACAACCCGATCCCGACCTCGGTGATCACGTCGCCCGCCAGCCACACGGCGGCGCCGACCGCGCCGACCGCCCAGTCCCCGGCGCGCCTGCTCACTTTGACGAATGCGCTGCCGCTGCCCGGCCGCACCGGCACGCGCAGCTCGACCAGCAGCTCGTCCGGCCCGACGACGGTTTCGTACGGGCCGACGAAGAAGTCTCGGATCGGCACCGTGCGCCGAATCTGCGGACCTTGGATGACCGCATCAGCGCGCAGCGCGCTGAATGCCGCGGACAAATCCTCGGACGGATCGGCCTGGCACAACGATCCGCCGACGGTGCCGCGATTCCGCACGATCGGATCGGCGATCACCCGTTCGGCGTCCACCAGAATCGGAAACAGCTGCGCCGCCTCGGCCGAATCGAGCAATTCGTTGTGCCGCACCAGCGCCCCGATCCGCAGTTCGTCGCCGTCGCGCACGATTCCGGCCAGTTCACCGACCTCGTTGATGTCGATGAGCACCTCCGGCCTGGCCAGCCGCAGCTTCATCATCGGGATCAGGCTGTGCCCGCCTGCGATCACCCGGCCGGCGCCGTTGTACTTGACCAGCAGATCCACCGCATGCGCGACGCTGGTGGCTCGTTCGTATTCGAACTGCGCGGGTACCTGCATGCGGGTCTCCCAGCTGCCTGGTGAGCAGTGCCGGCGCCGGTCATCTTCATCGGCGCATGCTCCGCTGGCAAGGCCCGGTTAAGCGATCTCTTACCTGCCGCGCCGCTATCACCCGATAGTGATTAACCAAAGCCTTATTACTCGGTTTTGCCGCACGTCCGAGGGGTGGATCATCACGGTTCCACCACATGACGCCAGCGCGTCCTGTCGAGAGGTGTCAGCCATGCGGACGGAGTCGGACGGCCACAGCCGCGGCAACCCGCGGCTGATCGAACTTTTCGCCAACGCACCGCAGGAACCGAAACCGGGCGGCAGCCCGACCGTGCAGGCCTGGCCGCAGCTGCTCGAGTTCTTCAAGGTCGCAGGCCAGCCGGTACCGGGGCCGTGGCCGCCGCACCAGCAGCCGCGGCCGGACCCCGCCGACGACACGGTGCCGATCGCGGTGCCGGAACCGCCCGACGAGAACCGGATGCGCGAGTAGCCCGGCTTCGCCCCGAGGAGGATCCATGTACCCGCCCCGCTTCGCCTACGAGGCGCCCCGTTCGCTGGACCAGGCCCAGGCGCTGCTGGCCGAGTACGGCGACGAGGCCAAGGTGCTGGCCGGCGGGCAGAGCCTGGTGCCGCTGCTCAAGCTGCGGTTCGCCGCGCCTGCGCTGCTGGTCGACCTGAACACCGTGCCCGACCTGGAGTACCACCGCACCGGGTCGGACGGCGCGCTGCACGTCGGCGCGCTGTGTCGGCACGCCGACCTGGAACGGTCGACGCTGCTCGGCAACTTCCCCGTGGTCGCCTCCGCGGCGCCGCTGGTGGCCGACCCGGTGGTGCGGCATCGCGGCACCCTGGTCGGCTCGATCTGCCACGCCGACCCGCAGGGGGACTGGTCGGCCGTACTGCTGGCACTGGACGCGTCGGTCGTGGTCGTCGGGCCGGACGGCAGGCGCACCGTGCCGATGACGGAGTTCGTCCTCGGCCCGTTCACGCCCGCGCTGCGACCGGGCGAGATCGCCGTCGAGGCGGTGATCCCGCCGCCACGGCACCAGCCCGCGGGCGCCTACTTCAAGCTGGAGCGCCGGGTGGGCGACTTCGCCACGGCGGGAGCGGCTGTCGCGGTGGAGACCGATCAGGGCCGCATCACCCGCGCAGGCATCGCCCTGACCGGCGTGGGCACGCTCGGGCAGCGGGCCACCGCCGCGGAAGAGGCGATCGTCGGTCGTGAGCTGACCGAACAGACCATCGCCGAGGCGGCCGAGCTGGCCGCGGAATCGGCCAATCCCCAGACGGACCACCGAGGCAGCGCGGACTACAAGCGCCACGTGGTGCGCACGTTCGTCAGCAGGGCGCTGCGTCGCGTCCTACCCACCCCCGCGGGAAAGGCGGCATGAGATGACGGTTGTGCACGAAGAATCCGCGACCGGCGCCGAGGTACCGATCCGCCGGATCCGCGTCACGGTCAACGGGGAGACCAAGACGGCCGAGGTGGAGCCACGGCTGCTGCTGGTGCACCTGCTGCGCCGGGGGCTCGGCCTGACCGGCACCCACATGGGCTGCGACACGACGAACTGCGGCGCCTGCACCGTGCTGGTGAACGGGCGCCCGGTGAAGTCGTGCACGATGCTCGCGGTGCAGGCCGACGGCGCCGAGGTGCAGACCGTGGAGGGTCTGTCCACGCCCAGTGAGCTGCACCCGCTGCAGGAAGGCTTCAAGGAGGAGCACGGCCTGCAGTGCGGGTTCTGCACCCCGGGGATGCTGATGTCCGCCAAGGCCCTGCTCGAGGAGAACCCGGACCCGTCGGAGGACGAGATTCGCTGGGCCCTGTCCGGAAACCTGTGCCGCTGCACGGGCTACCAGAACATCGTCAAGGCGGTGCAGTGGGCGGGCCGCAAGATGCGGGGTGAGCAAGCATGACGGCGGTCGACGAACGCAAGATCGGCGGGCTCGGCACCAGCCGCAAGCGCGTCGAGGACGACCGGTTCATCCGCGGCAAGGGCAACTACGTCGACGACATCGTGCTGCCCGGCATGCTGCACATGGAGATCCTGCGCAGCCCGGTGGCGCACGCCCGGATCAAGAAGATCGACACCAGCCGCGCATGGGAAGTGCCCGGTGTGCGCATGGTGCTGACCGGCGAGATGGCCGCCACCCGCAACCTGGCCTGGATGCCGACGCTGTCCTACGACACCCAGGCGGTGCTGGCCACCGACAAGGTGCGCTTCCAGGGACAGGAAGTGGCCTGCGTGGTGGCCGACGACCCGTACATCGCCAAGGACGCCTGCGAGCTGATCGACGTCGAGTACGAGCCGCTGCCCGCCCTGGTCACCCCGGAGCAGGCGATGGCCGAAGGCGCCCCGGTCATCCGGGACGACAAGGCGGGCCAGCAGGACAACCTCATCTACACCTGGGAAGTCGGCGACAAGGAGGGAACCGACCGCGCGTTCGAGCAGGCCGACGTGATCTCCAGGCTGCGGCTGCACTACCCGCGCTCGCACCCGTCGCCGATCGAGCCGTGCGGTGCGGTGGCCGACTTCAACCGGGCCACCGGCAAGCTCACCGTCTACATGACCACGCAGGCCCCGCACATCGTGCGCGCCGCCGTGGCCATGATCGCCGAGCTGCCCGAGCACATGATCCGTATCGTCGCCCCGGACATCGGCGGCGGCTTCGGCAACAAGGTGCCGGTCTACCCCGGCTACGTGTGCGCGATCCTGTGCTCCATCCTGCTGGAACGGCCGGTGAAGTGGATCGAGGACAAGACCGGCAACCTGATCTCCACCGGGTTCGCCAGGGACATGTACCTGGACAGCGAAATGGCCCTGTCCAAGGACGGCAGGATCCTCGGCATCCGCATCCGCGCCGACAGCGACCACGGCGCCTTCTACGCCGACGCGCAGCCGAGCAAGTTCAAGATCGGCCTGCTGCACTCCACGTTCGCCTGCTACAACGTGCCGAACGCGCACCTGGTGGCGCGCGGCGTCTACACCAACAAGGCACCAGGCGGGGTCGCCTACCGCTGCTCGTTCCGGGTCACCGAGGCGATGTACTTCCAGGAACGGATGATGCACGCCGCGGCCAACGACCTGGGCATGGACCAGGCGGAGTTCCGCAGGCGCAACCTGGTCCGTGACGACCAGTTCCCGCACCGCACGCCGTTCGGCTTCCTGGTCGACTCCGGCCAGTACCACAAGTGCCTGGAGGTCGGCCTGAAGGCCATCGACTACGACAACTTCCGCAAGCAGCAGGAGGAAGCCCGGGCCAAAGGCAGGCTGCTCGGGCTGGGCATCTCGACCATGACCGAGCCGCTCGGCGCAGGCAACAGCCGGGAGTACGACATCCTCGGCATCAAGATGTTCGACTCCGCCGAGCTGCGGATCCACCCGACCGGCAAGGCGCTGCTGCGCATCGGGTCGAAGACCCAGGGCCAGGGCCACGAGACCACGTTCGCCCAGATCGTCAGCCACGAGCTGGGCATCCCCGCCGACGACGTGGTGGTCGAGCACGGTGACACCGACACCGCGCCGTTCGGCATGGGCACCTACGCCTCACGGTCCACGCCGGTCGCCGGGGCCGCGACGGCGATGGTGGCACGCAAGATCCGGGCGAAGGCCAGGGCGATCGCCGCGCACCTGCTGGAGGCTTCGGAAGAGGACGTCGAGTGGGAGCTCGGCCGGTTCTACCTGCGCAGCTCGCCCGAGCGTGGCGTGACGATCCAGGAATGCGCCATGGCCGCCTACGGCAACATGCCGGACGGCATGGAGCCCGGGCTGGAGCACCACGCCTACTACGACCCGCCGAACATGACATGGCCGTTCGCGGTCTACATCGCCACCGTCGAGGTCGACCCGGAAACCGGCGTGTGGGACGTACTGAAGGTGGTCGCCGTCGACGACTGCGGGGTGCGCATCAACCCGATGATCGTCGAAGGACAGATCATGGGCGGTCTCACCGAGGCCTACGCCATGTCGAGCATGCAGTTCCAGACCTACGACGCGGAAGGCAACTGCATCGGCTCGAACTACATGGACTACCTGCTGCCGACCGCGTGGGAGACGCCCGGCTTCGAGCTGCACAGCGAAGTCGTCACGCCGTCGCCGCACCACCCGATCGGCGCCAAGGGCATCGGCGAATGTGCCGCCGTCGGGGGGCCCGCGGCCTTCGTCAACGCCGTGCTGGACGCGATCTCGCACACCGGGGTGCGCAACATCGACATGCCGCTGTTGCCGGACCGGGTGTGGGAAGCACTCACCAAACGCCGCGACGTCTCCGGTGCGCCGCCGGTGCGCACCGAGGACTGACGGCTGGAGTGGCCCGCGGAACCGGCGGGCCGGACGGGCAGGTGGATGGACATGGAGCACCACACCGGCTGGGGCGTGCTGGAACAGGCTGCGGCGATGGCGCAGCGGGACGAGGCGTTCGCGCTGGCCACCGTGGTGTGGCGGCAGGGGCCGTCGTCGGGCAAGGAGTGCAACCGGGCGATCGTGACCGCCTCGGGCGAGGTGCACGGCTGGATCGGCGGTGCGTGCGCCGAGCCGGTCATCGTTCGCCACGCGCGCGAGGTCCTCGCCGACGGCGAGCCCCGCCTCCTGCTGCTCGGGCCCGCCGACCAGATCACCGGCGAGGTGCGGGAAGGCACCACCGTGGTGCCGATCTCGTGCCAGAGCGAGGGCGCGCTCGAGGTGTTCGTCGAGCCGGTGCGGCCGGCACCGCGGGTCGTGGTCGTCGGGCGCTCGCCGATGGCGCACACCCTCGTCGACCTGGTCACCGCGCTGGGCTGGCGGGCGACGATGGTCGACGGCGCGGCGTTTTCCTCGGCCGACGTGCCGCCCAACGCCCTGGTCGTGGTGGCGACCCAGGGCCACCACGACGAGGAGGCGGTCGAGCAGGCGCTGGCCGCCGAGCCCGGATACGTCGCGCTGGTGGGATCCCGCAAGCGTGGCAAGGCGGTGCTCGGCTACCTCGCCGACCGCGGCGTTGCCAAGGAGCGCCTGGACATGGTGCGGGTCCCCGCCGGATTGGACCTCGGCCACGTCTCGCACCGGGAGATCGCCGTGTGCGTGCTGGCCGAACTGGTGCAGCTGCGGGCAGCAGGCGAGCTGCCGGCGAGCGGACTGCCCGCGGTCGGGCAACCCGCCGAGGCGGTGGACCCGGTGTGTGGCATGACGGTGACCGCCGACGAGTCGGGCAGGCCGTTCGAGTACCAGGGCCACACCTACTACTTCTGCTGTCCCGGTTGTCGTCGCGCGTTCAGCCGGGATCCCGCGTCCTATGTGTCGGATCAGCCGGAGGAGGCCCGATGCTGATTGCCAATCACTTCGACGTCGCGCAGCCGGTGGAGAAGGTCTGGCGCTTCTTCGACGACGTGCCCAGCGTCGCGGCGTGCCTGCCCGGCGCGGAGATCACCGAGGACCTCGGCGACGAGAACTACCTCGGGCGGGTCAGCGTGCGCATGGGCCCGGTGTCGCTGCGGTTCGAAGGCAAGGCGGCCATCGCCGAACGGGACGAGGCGGCCAAGCGGATCGTGGTCGACGCGGCAGGCTCGGAACAACGGGGCCGCGGCGAGGCGAGCATGAAGGTCACCGCGGTGCTGTCCAGACAGGGGACCGGCACCCGGGTCGACGTCACCCAGGATCTGCAGGTCACGGGCGCGGCGGCGCAATACGGCCGGGGCATGATCTCGGACGTCTCGTCGGTGCTGATGCGCGACTTCGCGGCGAATCTGCAGGACGCGATCCGCCGCAAGGAGCGCGGCGAATCGCCCGCACACGCCGCCCCGCGGCCGGCCAGGGGATTCCGTATCGGGTTCCAGGCCGCGATGTTGGCGCTGAAACGTGTCTTCGCCCGGTTCTTCCTGCCGTACCAGGGCAGCCCGAGCTGAGGAGGCAGAACCATGACGTGGTGGTGGATCGGCAACGTGGTGCTGGCAGTCGTGGTGCTGCCGGTGGTGATCGCGCTGCTCAACCGGGTGCTCGCCGCGGTGGAGCGGATCCGCGCCGCGGTGGACGACATCGCGGTGGCCGCCGGGGCGCTCGACGACGAACTGGCCGGCGTGCCGGACGCGCTGGCCGAGACCGACCGAACGATCGAGAACGTGTCCGTGGGCGCGGTCCGCTACGCGGGCAGCGTCGGGACGCTGTTGGGCTGAGGAGGAATCATGCCTGCCGCCGCCTGGGTCACGCTGATCATCGCCGCGCTGATCATCGGACTCACCGCCGTCGCATTGCTGCGGGTCATCATGCATCTGAACTACGTGCGCAAACGGCTGGCCGTCATCCACGCCGGCGCCGAGTCGATCGCCGAACGCACCGAGACCGTGCCCGGCGTGCTGACCTCGGTGAACGCCAACCTCAAGCCGGTACGCGACTTCTGCGAGGGGGTGTGAGATGACCGCGCTCGCACAAGCCGCCGACACCGACGTGACCGGCTGGGTCGTCGGCTTCGTCATCGGCGGGATCGTGGTGCTGGCCGTCGTCGCGCTGGTCACACCCATCCTGCTGCTGGCCCGCCGGATCGGGCAGCAAGCCGAGGAACTGAACAAGCCGCTGCAGCGAGCGGTGCACAACACCGCCGCACTCGAGCAGCTGCGCACCACCATCGATCACGCCGAGGTGATCGTCGCAGGCCTCGCCCGTGGCCGGGCCAGGTTGGGGGGTTGAGTCATGACGGGTACCGACGAGACGCTGTGGTGGATCGCGATCATCGCCGGCTTCGTGGTGGTGCTGGCCGTCGCCGCGCTGCTCAGCCTGCTGATCTACCTGGTGAAGGTCATCGACCGGAACGTGGTGACGGTCGGTGAGACGCTGACGGCCGCGGCCGGCAACACGGCGAACACGACCCTGATTCCGGAAACCGCGACCCGGGTGGACGCGGTGCTGGCCGAAGGCCTGCAGCACCACCTGTTCCTCGGCCGCGTCCTCGGGGAGGTGAAGTCATGAGCCTGCTCGTCTTGCTGACCGTCGTCGACATCGTGCTACTCGTCGCCGGGCTGGCGTTCTACCTCTTCTGGGCCGGCTCGCTGCTGTCCCGCATCGCGGGCAATCTGGAACAGGCCGCCGAGACCGTGCGGACCATCCACGGGCACGCGAAGCTGATCGGCCCGGGGGTGGAGCACATCAACCGCACCGGCGGCGTGGTGGCCGGTGCCCTCCCGCTGCTGTACGGGATGGCCGAAGGTGTCGTGGCAGGCACCACGGCGCAGACCGTCGACCCGAGCGTGCAGCCGCCGGTCAACCGCCCGGCCTCGGGCGTACGCCGGACGCGGCTGCACGAGACGGTCGGTTACACGCCTGCGGACGACGTGGTCGCCGCGCGCTGAAATCGCCCGCGTTCCCGGATGGCCACGAAGGTCGGGGCCCTCCGGCGTCGGGGACCAGCGCAGCGCTCACGCGCGGTGAAAATCGGTTTCGTCGGGAAGGCGGATGCACACTGGCGGCCGCCCTGGGGGTCGTGTCGTCCGCCCGGTCGACGTCCCGCGGCGCGCTGCGCTAGGGCGTGCGGGGCTCCGGCCCCTGCTCGGTCAGCGGACCGGTGGTGGTCGGAGCCTCATATGCCCCGATCCAGTGGTCTTTCCAGGCGCGTTCGTATCGCTCGACGTTGCAGCGCGGACGGTAGTGGGCCACGAGTTCCCGGACGATCTCCGCGCGGTGTGCGGCGGTGCAGCCCGGGGCGTGGAACGTGCAGATCGACAGCTTCCACTTCGACCCGGCACGTTCCACCCAGCGGTGTGCGGCGGGGTGCCGGAACGGGAACCCTTCCTGGGAGAGGTCGTCCGACTCACCGACGTAGATCACCGCGTACCGCTTGCGCCCGGGGTCGGGCTGATACACCACGGCGTACACGCCCGGCTCCTTCGGTGGAGACCAGCCGGCCAGCAGACGGGGGCCGTCGAAGACGTATCCAGCGGCCGAGCCCAGACGGATCATCGTGCCTCCTACCGCAGGTCGGGCAGCAGTGCCGCGAGTCGTTCGAGACTGCGGAGGTCGTGACCCGGCAGCATCCGGTCGACATGGGGCGCGGCCACCATCATGCCCAGCGACTGGGCACGGAAGCCAGGATCGTCGCCCAGATGCGGGTTGACCCACACCAGCCGGTGGCACTGTCGGCTGAGCCGTTCCAGCGCGGTGTCCAGCAGCTCCGGGTCACCACGGTCCAGGCCGTCCGAGCAGATGACGACCACCGCGCCTCGGGTCACGCCGCGGCGGCCCCAGCGGCGGAGGAATGCGTGCAGCGATTCGCCGATGCGCGTGCCGCCGTCCCAGTCGACGACGGCTCTGGACGCCTTGTCCAGGGCCGCGTCCGGGTCCCGGCCCTCGAGTTCCCTGGTGATCCGGGTGAGCCGGGAGCCGAAGCAGAACACCTCGACCTTGGCGGCCGCGCGCCGGGTCGAGTAGGCGAACTGCATGAGCGCGCGGGAGTAGTCAGCCATCGAGCCGGACACGTCCAGGAAGAGCACCAGTGGCCGGAGCCGGTGGCGGCGTGCCCGCCAGCGCAGGCGGAGCGGGTCGCCGCCGGTGCGCAGGGAGTTGCGCACGGTCCGGGGAAGGTCCGGCCTGCGTCCGCGCGGTGCCGGGCGGGTGCGGCGGGTCAGCCGTCGTGGGGGAGTGAGCCGGATGCGGGTCATGATCCTGCGCAGCGCCGCCCGTTCGTCCTCCGTGCACGCGGCGAATGCCTTCGCCTTGAGGATGTCCACGTCGGAGGCGGTCAGCCCGAGCGACGTCTGTTCCTCGCGCTCCTCGATCGGTTCGTCTGGCTCGGTCTGCGGAACGTTGAGCACGCCGAAGGTCTGCGCAGGGGAGTGGATGCGCAGCAGCACGTCCGGAGCGTTGAGGTCTTCGCCGAGGAAGTAGCGCGCGAAAACCTCGTCGTAGGTTTTCAGATCCGCGTGCCGGCGGATCAGCGTCGTCCGGCCGCCCCAGTACAAGTCCGCCACGTCGGTCGGATCAAGCGGATCCATGGCCGCGCAGTAGGTCAGGACGTCACCGGTTCCGACGGTGACGCCTGCGTCTCGGAGCGCCCTGGCGAAGCCGACCAAGGCGGCCACGAACGGTGCCTTACCCACCGGAGGTGACTTCCCGGAGTGTTCGCCGGACCAGGTCCAGATCGTCCCGGTCCTTGACCACGGCGCCGAGCGTGTCGGCAGCCAGGTCCTCGGTCAAATCTTCGGCGCCGAGGAACGACAGGGTGCGGGCCCAGTCGATCGTCTCCGCCACCCCCGGCGGCTTGACCAGGTCCATCGTGCGCAGGCGCTGGACGGCCGCGACCACCTTCTTCGCCAGGGTCCCGGGGATCTCCGGCTGCCTGGCCAGCACGATCTCCGTCTCGCGCTCCGGGCTCGGGTAGCCGATCCAGTGGTAGAGGCAGCGGCGCTTGAGGGCGTCGTGCAGGTCGCGGGTGCGGTTGGAGGTGAGGACGACCAGCGGTGGGTCGCCGGCGGTGACCGTGCCGATCTCGGGGATGCTGATCTGGAAGTCCGACAGCACCTCGAGCAGGAAGGCTTCGAACTCGTCGTCGGCGCGGTCGATCTCGTCGATCAGCAACACCGCGTTCGACCCGGCCCGCACCGCCGCCAGCAGCGGCCGCTCGAGCAGGAACTCGGGGCCGAACAGCGCGCGCACCGCTGCGGAGTCGGCGAGCTGGTGCTCGGACAACGCGCGGATGTGCAGCAGCTGGCGGGTGTAGTCCCACTCGTAGAGGGCCTGGTTGGTGTCGATGCCCTCGTAGCACTGCAGGCGGATCAACTGCTTGCCGTACGTGGCGGCCAGTGCCTTGGCCACCTCGGTCTTGCCGACCCCGACCTCGCCTTCCAGCAGCACGGGACGGTGCAAGGACATGCCGACCAGCAACGCGGTCGACAACCCGCGGTCGGCGAGATACCCGGTCCGGCGAAGTGCGTCGGTCAGCTCGCCGACGGTCTGCGGGTAGTCCATGCACGCTCCTTGCCGTGGGGCTGGTGGTGTTCCGTGCCGTGGGCGTGGTGGTGGGAGTCGTGGTGGTCCTGCTCGTCGGCCCGCTGACCGGGGTGGTGACCGGCCCGGTGGTGGGTGCCGGTGCCGGCCGGTCCGGGTGGGTCGCCGGATCCGAGGACCAGCTCACGCAGCGAGCCGCCGGGGCGCAGCTTGCCCTCCCTGGCCAGTCGCGCCTTCCACGCTCCGACCGGGTCGTCGGTGTCACCGGCGAGTTCCGCGTACCCGACGGCGGCCATCCGCTTGCACGACTTGCCACCCGACTCGGCGAACACCTCGGCGACGTTCTGCCCTTGGGCCCGCCAGATGTCGCGCAGCACTTCGACCGCCTCGTCCGCGTGCTGCCTGCCGTCCGCCATGACTGCCTCCCCTTCGTTGCGGGGTCGCGGGGCCGCTGGATCCCAAGCTAGCCCGGTCGGGGCTTTTCGACGTGGTGAATTAAGGGTTCGATTAAGTAGGCTTGATTTGTGATCAGCATCACGATGAATGTAGTGATGTGACCCTAGCCCAGCTCAACGCGTTCGTACTCGTCGCCAGGCTCGGATCGGTCACCAACGCCGCCAAGGCGTTGGGGGTGAGCGAGCCTGCGGTGTCGCAGGCGCTGGCGGCGCTGCGGCAGCACCACGGGGACAAGCTGTTGATCAAACGGGCCGGCGGCATGACCCTGACGCCGGGCGGGCGGCAGCTGCTGCCGATCGCGTCCCAGATGGTCGCGCTCGGCGCCGAGGCCGAGGCGGCGGTGCGGCGCGCCAACGGCGCACCCGAGCGCCTGCAGGTCGCGGTGACCAGCGAGTTCGCCGAGTTCGTCGCCAACCCGCTGTTCGAGGCCTTCGGGAAGCGATTGGCTGGCCGGATCGAGGCGACGGCGGGCTTGGCGCAGGTGTCGGAAATGCCGGTGCTGATCACCAACCGGCTGGCCGACGTGGCGATCGGGCCGCGCCTGGACAGCGAACCGGGGCAGGAGATCGACAGCGTGCCGATCTTCCAGAGCAAGTTGGTGGTCGTGGGCTCACCACGCCATCGATACGAGGGGCCGCCATCGCACTGGCAGTGGCTGGTGGACCCGGCGGGAGCCGATCCACAGACGGACACGAGCCGGCTGTTGCGTGCCCTCAACGTGCCGGACGCGGCGGTCCAGGTCTTCCCGAATCAGACCGCGGCGTGGTCGGCGGCAGCTCGCGGTGCGGGCGTCACGGTGGCGCTGGAGCACCTGGTGGCGGCGGAGCTGCGCAGGCAGGAGCTTGCCGTCGTGCCCACGCCCGCGACACCGATGCCGGTGTGCTGGCATGTCAGCACTCTGCCGGCAGATCGGCGGTCGGCCGCGGCGAACTCGCTGCGGCACTTCCTGAGCACACCGAGCGCGATGCACGTGATGAAGTCGCCGAGCAGTGGCGTGCCGCCGTCGCGCTTCAAACCGCCGGTGTACGTGACGATCTGGCGCTGACCTGCACGTCATCCGCGCAGGAAATGTCATCCGCGCAGGAAATAGAGCACTGTCGTGGTGACGGCGGTTGCCAGTAGTGCCGCACGCAGCAGCCAGGCGGGCAGGCGCCGTGCCAGTTGGGCGCCGAGGAAGCCGCCCGCTATCGCACCGGCCAGCATCACCACCAGGATCGTCGACGCGTCGAGCGCATCCGAGGCGACGAGGAACAGCACGCTTGCGCTGAGGAAGATGGCGGCGAGCTGGGTGACGCGCATGGGGTTGCTGACCGCGGGATCGAGGCCGAGGCCGACGCTCCACAGGCTCACCATCAGAATTCCGACCGCGCCACCGAAGTAGCCACCGTAAGCGGCCACGACGAACTGCCCGACCAGGACGGCGCGCGGGCTCATGGCCACGGTTCGGTTCAGCGCCGCGCTGAGCGCCTGGGACAGTCGCCGCCCGAAGGCCAGCACGACGGTGGCGAAGGCGAGCAACCAGGGCACGGCGGCGTCGAACATCGACGAGGGCAGTACGAGCAGCAGGGCGGCGCCGACACCGCTGCCGAGCACGCTGACGATCGTGACGGTTCTGGTGGACGTGGTGCCGAGCGAGACCAGGTCGTGGCGGTAGACCCACGCGCTGGTGATGGCCCCGGGCACCAGCGCGACCCGGGAAACGGCGTTGGCGGTCACGGGCGGCAGGCCGAAAGCGACGAGGGCGGGCAGCGCCACGAAGGTGCCACCGCCGCCGATGGCGTTCAGGGCACCTGCCGCGATTCCGGCCAGCAGGACGAGAACGTGCTCGAGCACGCCCACAGCATCGATGGGCGGCCGGATGGTGACAAGCACGGTCACACGCACTCGGCGGCACCGACTGGCATCGACTGGCACCGACAAGCCCGGACGGCACCGGCAAGCACCGGCCATGGCTGAGGCGTGCGCCCGGGTGGGGTCGGCTGTGCTGTGTGAACGCTGGGCGAGGACCGGCTGTGCTGGGTGAACCAGGTAGGAGTCCGGTGGGCTGTGTGAATCCGTGGTGGGAGTCAGGTGGGCTGCGCGGCCAGGTGGGGATCCGAAGGGGTGCATCACCGGGCGGAAGCCGGTGGGCTGCGCGATCCCGGGTGGGAGTCCGGAGTGCCGGGTGCCTCTGCGGTCAGCGCGCGGCGGTGGGCGGAGTCGGCTTTCGTGCCGGGGCTCCGTTGGCCGTGACGTCTGCGATCGTCCAGACCGCGCTCGTTTCCAGCCGGTGAATGGACGCGTCGTATCCCTGGCGCGTCGTTCTCGGATCGGCGTGTCCGAGCAGGTCTTGCACCTGGGCGAGGGTGGCTCCGTTGGCGAGCGCGACGGTGGCCGCCGTGCGCCGGGTGGAGTGCGGCGTGATGGTCGCCGCGCACCTCAGTCCGGCTTGCCTGGCAAGCGTGCGCAGCCGCCGCTGCACGTGCTTCTGATTCAGCGGCGCGCCGCCGGTGCGCTCCGGCTGGTGCGGATGGGGCGTGGAGACGAAGAGCGGGCCTTCGAGGTCCTGGACGGTGACGAGCTTGCCTCGTTCGGCGCTTTCCCGGCGAGCGCGCAGCGTCCAGTAGCGGGTGAGCGTTTGCAGAAGGTGCTCGGACAAGGGCACGAAGTCCCAGTCGTCGGCGGTACGGGACTTCTTGCGGTAGTAGAGCACGCAGTAGCCGGACTCGAAGCGGATGTCCTTGAACTCGGCCGTGCAGCTGGCCGTGACCCGCAGGCCGGTGGCGAACAGCAAGTGAAGGTGCGCGGCGTCCCGCCAGGCCGCTTCGGTGCCGAGCCGTTCGGCGCGGCGGATCAGCCAGTCGATGAAGCCGCACATTTCGTCGGCGGACAGTGCGGGCAGGCGCGACCGTGCCGGGGGCTTGGGCCTGCTGCCGCCCGCCGCGGGGTTGCGCACGTCGATGTCGTTCTCGGCCAGGTAGGCGTACCAGCTGGACACGACGGCCAGGCGCTTCGCGACGGTCGCCGGTGACGCCGGGATCGTGGAGACGACGTTGCCTGGGCCGACCTTGCGGGAGGTCATGCCCGCCTGCCAGGCATCGCGGTCCGCGCGGCGCGCGGCGAGCGGGTCGACGCCGTGGCGGTCGCACCAGGCCAGCCAGTCCGCCAGTGCCTGGTAGTAGCTGCGGCGGCTGGTCTCGCTCAGCCTGACTAGCCACAGCACCGTCAGGGTGCGGACGTGGTAGCGGTCGCTCGGGTCCGGCGGCGGCAGGGCGGGGAGGAGGTCGACGGCCGCGGCGATGTCGCGCATGTCGCCGCCGTCGGCCGGGCCGAGCCCGGCCAACCCGGATCCGGGGCTGGTGAGGTCAACGGCGGACATGGCTGCGGTCGGTCGTCTGGGGGCCCAGCGCGGTCACGAGGACGTCTCCATCTCCACGGACGATGGCTCTCGATCTTGACCTTACGTCACGGACAGCCCGCGGCGGCAATCCATTGATCAACGGGCGCACGACTTCGTGAGCTTGCTGCGCTCGCATTCCCGACGGTGCCTACGTCGCCTACGTCGCGAATGTCGCGGCGCCTGACGAACGCTTCTCGTTGCTCCTGCGCCCTTCAGTCCCACTCGGTTGCACCTGCGCCCTCCGGTCCCACGTGGTTGCTTCCGCGTCTCCCGGTCCCACGCCGCGCCGCTTCCTGCTTCCGTGGCGTCCCCTACAGAGCTCCCTGGTGCTGCCCCCTTACAGAGCCCGTGGTGCCCCTGCAGAGCTCCGGGTGCCGGTCGGAGGGGGATCCGTCTTTTTCCCGCGCCAGAAGGAGGGGTGAGAACAGTCATTCTCACCCCTCCCTCTCCGGTTACCTATCAAACTTGATTTAGAGATAGTCGCGAGCAACTAAAAAACTAGATCAAGTAGGATGGCGTGTAACGGAGGAACGGTGCTGGATCTGCCGCCGGACGGCGCGGTCCGGCGGCCGGGCGGGAGCAGGCAAAACGCAGGCAGGAACGAGATGTCGAACGAGAACGGAGCGCAGCGCGCGAACAGCAGGAGTGATGCGAGCGTGGGCGATGCGACAGCGTCGGGTGAGGCGACGGCGTCGGCCGGAGCGGCCGGCATTGGCGGCGCACGCCCAGCAGACGCGCCGGGTGTGGTTGGTGCGGTCGGTGCATCCGGAGGCCGGGATGCAGGCGATGTGACCAGCACCCCCGATGCGCACGAGGCCTCCGGCGGAGGCGGTGCTCGGCCGGTCAACCGCTGTCAGTGCTGCCAGCAGGTGCTGCCGGAACAGAAGGGGCGCTCGCGGCCGCGGAAGTACTGCGCCGACGGCACTGGCCGGTTCGAGGCCGAGTACGGCATCACCTGCGCGGAGCTGGGGCCGGCCCTGGAGAAGGTACGGCAGGTGTTCGGCGCCGAAGCCGTCCCGAACGCCGACCTGGATCTGCTCACCGAGCAGGTGACCACCGTGCAGCAACTGCTCGGCCCCGAGGGTGCGATCGCCGGCCTCACCGACACGCTCCACGGCGTGCGAGTCCGCCTGGACGAGACCGTCAAGGCCGCGCTTGCCCGAGCCGAGGCCGCAGAGGCCGCCGAACGGGACGCTCTCGGCCGTGCCGAAGCCGACGCCCGGTTGCGCCGCGAGGCCGAGGAACGGGCCGAGGCGGCACAGCAAGCGCAGCGGGAGGCCGAGAAGCAGCGAGAGCGAGCCGAGCGCCGCGCGCAGGAGGCCGAACGACGCCAACGGCAGGCGGAAGCGGAGGCGGCTCGCGCTCAGTCGGCCGCGGAGCAGCACGCCGGCCGGGCAGAACGGGCGGAACAAGCCGCCGAACGCGACCGCGAGCGGCTGGCGCAAACCCAGGCGGAGCTGGCCGCCTGCCAGGCGACCGTGGAAGCGTTGCGCCGGCAGCTCGCTGACGCGCAGCGCAGCGCCGAGCAGGAACGACAGCGCGCCGATTCCGCCGTCGAGGAGCGAGACCGCGCGCGGGCCGCGGCCGACGCCCGGATCGCCGAGGCCCGATCACAAGCCGCCAAAGAGATCGCTGCGGCGACGGCATCCGCCACGGCGTCCATGAAGCAGCTCGCTGAAGAGCACCGCGACGAAGTACGCCGCATCGAGCGGGAGCATGCCGCCGAGATCGTCGGCTACGAACGCAGACTCCAAGCTGCGCGAAGCGAGCTGGACTCGCGCCTACGTCGCGCCCGTGCGGCGCTGGAGAAGCTGATCCGGGAGAGCAAGCGCCGCGACCAGGACCAGCAGTACGTCGCCGTGGCCGACCTGGCGTCCTTCGCGGCCAGCTGGCTCGGCGAGCGCGGTGGCGGCGCCGAACCGGAAGCGAGCGAATCTGACCGGATCGTCACGTGATTTTCACCGATGGTGGTGCATCGACCGAGATTCGTGACGATCCGTGACGGGCCGGGCGGTGACGTACCGCTGCGGGGTGAGAATCGGGCCACCTCATTCCGTGCACGCGGGCCGCCAGGTCCTGCGTCATGTGACGATCTTGTGTCCTTCCGGCCGTCACCGGGCCGCTGCCCTCACCATGATCAACATCGGTCATGCTTTCCTGGAAGGACAAGAGAAGAGTCGCCGTCGCTGTCGGCTCGGAAGACGGATCTCAGCGGGACGGAGGACCTGGTGGCCCCAACAGCGACGCGCGACCGACGGCGAACCGCTCGGCCCGGCACGTCCGGTGACCGTGCGCTGAGCACCGTCGCAGGCACGATCGCCCGGCACGACGTCCTGGCCTCCTTGGTGGTCTTCCTGGTCGCCGTGCCCCTGTCGCTCGGCATCGCCCTGGCCTCCGGCGCGCCCATCGCCGCCGGATTGATCGCCGCGATCGCCGGGGGAGTGGTGGCAGGCGCAGCGGGCGGATCGCCACTGCAGGTCAGCGGTCCCGCGGCCGGCCTGACGGTGGTCATGGCGGAAACCATCGACCAGTTCGGGTGGGCGGTCACCTGCTTGATCACCGTGATCGCCGGGGCGATCCAGATCGCTCTCGGCCTCAGCCGGGTCGCCACGGCCGCCCTGGCCATCTCCCCGGCGATCGTGCACGGAATGCTCGCCGGGATCGGGGTGACGATCGTGCTCAGCCAGCTGCACATCGTGCTGGGCGGCAGCCCGCAGAGCTCGGCGTTGGCCAACATCGCCGACCTGCCCGGCCAACTGGCCGGGCACCACGACACCGCGGTCCTGCTCGGTGTGGGCACCATCGCCGTGCTGCTGGTGTGGTCACGCGTCCCTGCGCCGTTGCGTCACGTTCCCGGCCCGCTCGTCGCGGTGACGGCGACTACGGTCGTCGCCGCGCTGACTTCGGCCGACGTCAGCCGGGTCGACGTAGCCGGAGGGCTGCTCTCCCTGGATCTCGTTCCCGAACTCCCGCAGCGAGGCTGGCCCCAGGTGCTCATGGCCGCGCTGACCGTCGCGCTCATCGCCAGCGTCGAGTCGCTGCTGTCGGCGGTCGCCGTCGATCGGCTGCACTCCGGTCCCCGGGCCAAGCTGAACCGGGAACTCGTCGGGCAGGGCCTGGCGAACATGACCTCGGGTGCGTGCGGCGGCCTGCCGGTCACCGGCGTGATCGTGCGGAGCTCGGCGAACGTGGCGGCCGGGGCGCGCACCAGGGCCTCCGCCATCCTGCACGGCGTCTGGATCCTGCTGTTCGTGGCGCTGCTGGCCGGCCTGCTCGAACAGATCCCGCTGGCGGTGCTGGCCGGGCTGCTGGTGCACGTGGGTGCCAAGCTCGTCGCACCCCACCACATCGGAACGGTGCGTGCGCACGGGGACCTGCCGGTCTACGCGGTGACCTTGATCAGCGTCGTCGTGCTCGACCTGCTCGTCGGCGTGCTGACCGGGATCGCCGTGTCGCTGCTGCTGACGCTGCACCGCAGGGTGAGGGCCCGGATCCATGGCGAGGAGACCGGGCCCGGACGATGGCGGGTCAGCATCGAGGGAGCCGTGACCGCGCTGGCCGTGCCGCGCTTGTCGCGCGTTCTCGGCTCAGTGCAGGCAGGGTCGGTGGTGACGATCGAACTCGTCGCCGACTACGTGGACCATGCCGCGTTCGAGTACCTGTCCACCTGGAAACACGGCCACGAGCGTGCGGGCGGCCGGGTGAACGTCATCGAAGTCGGTCACACATGGTTCGGCCGGAAAGGGGCGCCGGTCCACACTTCAGGAGGTTTCCGGGCATGGCTGCATGCCCTTGCGCCGCGGCAGCGCGGCCAGAGGACGATCACCGGGCCCGGGCTGCCACAGGCGATGTCCCGCTCCGGCGCTCTGGTCATTGCGTGCACGGATGCACCGGTGCTGCCGAATCTGCACCCGCCCGCCCCAGCGGGTGACATCGTCACCGTACGCACCGAGGGCAACACCGTGCCTACCGCTCGTACCGGGCCCGCCGGTTCCGTCGTCGCGTCGATCGAGTTCGCCGTGCGTGTCCTCCACGTGCGGAAGATCGTGGTGTGCGGGCACTCCGGCTGCCGTGCCATGCGGGCCCGGAACGAGCATGCCCCGCCTCCGGCCGGCGGAGAACACCCCACCCTCGACGGTGCGCTTCCAGCCGACCCGGCCGACCGCCTGGCCCTGCGCAACGTCCTGCACCAACTGGAGCATGTGAACCGCAATCCCGTGGTCGCGGCCGCGAAGGCGGCAGGTCAGCTCCGCGTTGTCGGCATGTACGTGGACGCCGCTGACGTATACCGCGCGAACGAATCCGGTCACTTCGTTCAGCTCCGGCGCAGCGAATCGACTGACGAGGACGAGCAGGAATCCGTCGCGATTTGAGACATTTCACGCAAGCACCACGAGCTGGACGTGCGCCGGAAATACCCGTCGGTTCACCTGTGCGAACCAATTCGGCGACAACCAACGATCTTCATGCCGATCTCGTACGATGCTGGCGGGATGGCACAACACTGGGAGGACCGCCATGGAGGGGGCCGGTTTCGTCGTCGACGCCGAGGTCATGAAGAACTTCGCCACCAAGGACCTGCCGCAGTACACCGAGCAGGCGGGGAAGTTCATGGAACTGGTCGACAAGGCCGACGTCAGCAATGAATCGTGGGGCGCGGTCGGGCTGTTCACCAAACAGGGCTACACCAACATGCTCGGCTCGCTGAAGGGCTTGCTCGACCAGATGCAGGAGGGCTGCAGGCAGGCCGGGGAGAAGTTCTCCGCGGCGGCACGTGTCTACACGGAAACCGACGACGAGATCGCCGGCGCGTTCAAGTCGATCGCCGAGCGCCTGGGGGATGACTGATGGCCGAGGTCGAAGACGCCACCGAGAACGTCAAGCTGAAGTCGACCGATCCGACTGTGCAGGAGTACGCCGAGAACATCGTCAAGGCCGAACCGCTCGGGTCGGAACGGCTCGCGATGGCCAAGAGCACCGCCGGGTTGGCGACCTCGGTCGCGGACCTGATGCAAGGGCAGGCCGGCGTCGGCGACGTCGCCACCGCAGCCGCCAACGTCGTCCTCGACACCACGGATTTCGTGGCAAGCGCGGTCGGGGACATCACCAGCTTCGCGTCGGACCCGATCGCGTGGCTGGTCGGAAACGGTTTGGACATGCTGCTGGCCGTGGTGACCCCGCTGCAGGACGCGTTGCACTTCGTCACCGGTGACGGGCCGGCACTCAAAAAGGGCGCGGAGAACTTCGTCGGGATCGCCAAGGGCCTGGAGGACATGGGCAAGAACCTGTGCGAGGTCTCCGACGATCGCCTCAAGGAGTGGACAGGCGACGCCTCCGAGGCAGGCAAGAAGGCGCTGGCCGAGTTCGCCGACGGCATCAACGGCGTCAGCGCGGCCTCGGTCCGGGTCGCCGAGGTGCTGCAGAGCTCGGCCTTGCTCATGGAGACAGTCGAAACGGTCGTCAAATCGCTGATTTCCGACTTCGTGGCGGAAGCGATCAAAATCATGGTGCCGCGGCTGGCCGCAAGCGTGGTGACGTTCGGTGCGTCGATCGCCGAAGGCATGGCGGAAGTGATGGCCAAACTGGCGATCACCTTCCCCAAGATCATGAAATATGTCGAGAAGCTCACCAGGATCCTCGGCCGGATCGCCAAGTTCATGGCCAAGGTGGAGAAATTCCTCGGCGACCTTGCCGGCAAGGCCTTCGGCAAGATGTTCGGCAAGGTCGCGGGCCGGCTGATCGGCGAGGCGGCCACGGAGGTTGCCGGCAAGGTCGGCAAGACCGTCGGCGAGTCGGTGGTCAAGGCCGGTTTCAAGGGGGCCAGGAAATACGCCGACGGCAAGATCAACGGCCCGTCCCTGGGGGATCTGAAGGGCACCTACGTCGAGACCGACTCCGTCGGCGAAGGGGACAAGCAGACCAAAGAGCTGGTCGACGACGGCTTCCGCAAGGGCTACCAGCGCGACGTCTACCGAGAGCGCTACGACGACGACGGCAACCTCATCGGGGTCGAACGTTCCCGGGAACCTGTGCGCAAGAGCGTGTTCACCGGCGAACTCACCGACGACGGCACCGGTATCGCGCTCGACGACGGTGGCGCAGGCGCCGCATCGTCGGCCATCAAGGTGGTGACCGGGGGCATCCGCAAAGGCATCGACCTCGTTTCCGGCGACGACGAGGACGAGCCCGGCCAGAACGCGCCGAGCGAGGAGGAAACGCGCGGCAAGCTGGACGCGTTCTGATCCGCGGCGAACGACTGCGGCATTCGGCTGACCGAGCGGCGAAAGCGATCTTCTCCGTCGGCCACCGGGGATAGCCTCCGATCATGATCTCGGCGGTCGCGCGGGTCGCTGCGCGCGTGATCCTGGCTGCCCTGGTGCTGATCGTGCCGATCGGCTGCCTGCTGGCCGTCTTCGTGCTCAACATGGTGGCCGCGTTCAGCGACGTGTCCCCGGACACGCGACACGAGCTGGCGCTCGCCGCAGGCGTCGTGATGCTGGTCTTCTGGCTCGCGGTGTCCTGGACCCAGCTCCGGGCACCCGGCGGGGACAGGCGGAAACGTTCGCGCCTGGCGCGCATCGTCGGCTGGGGCCTGATCTACGCCACGTGGACGACCCAGGTGGCGCTGGCGTCGTTCACGACGTTCTTGTTCACGGTCAGTGTCACGACCACGGATTTCCGGCCCGCGGTCGCCGTGGCGGCCGGGAGCTACGCCCTGCTGTCGGTGATCATGAAGTTCGCCAGGTGGGTCGCCGGTTTTGCGGTGGACTGGTCGTTCCTGCGCGGCCGGAAGCTGCTCCGATGGCTGGCCGGCGTCGCGACGCGGGTGGCCATCGCCGGATACGGCGGGCTGCTCGTCGAACTCGTCAAGGTCGTCGGATGGGACATCCCCACCGGCTTCCACGCCTTCTTCCGGGACTGGACTGGCTCGGGGCTGCTGGCCGTGCCGTGCACGGCGGTGGCGTTCGTGCTCTACGTGCTCGTGGTCCTGGCCTGTGACACCGTGCTGCAGCACGTCGCCGCCCGCCTGCTCGGCCGCGACAACGCGGTCGGGGCGTGGCTGGCCGAGCACGCGCCCATTCACCTGGAGAACACCGACGAGAAGTTCGTCTTCGAGTTCCGCTTCTTCGTCCGCTTCCGCGTCCACAAACAACGCCACCCCTGGGAGATCGAGGAGAAGTACTCGAGGAAGTACGGCCCTCACGCCCGGCCGCTCGCCGCGGAGGAGCAGGCCGCGCTGGTCGATCGTGTGGCCGACGCCGTCGTCCCCCAGTTGCCGCCCGCATGGCTGAGCTGCCGGCTCGTCTACCGGGCAGTGGGCAGTCATGAAGAGGTGGTGGTCAGGGCCAGCACACTGGGCCCACCCGATCCGTTCGGTGATCCGGTCGTCGAGGTGGCCGACACGGAGCTGACCGGCTTTCCCGAGGTCGACGCGCTGCGACGGCTGCGGGCGGCCGGCTACCGCCCCGGCCGTGGGGCCGGGTTCGAGTGGGTGTTGACCTTCGACGCGGAAGGTGCCGGCACGTGGCAGGCGGACGCCGAGGCCACCAGGGGCGAGGCGACGTGGCATCGGGCGCCGATCGGCCGTGAACCGGCATGGGTTCGCTCGCCTCGGCGCAAGGACTTCCGGGACGATCTGCGCCGCTATCCCCTCAAGCGTTCGCTGCGTCCGATCTGGTTGTGGCTGCGGCTGGCCGGGATCCCGGCCAGCTCCCGCCCGGCATCACGTCGGCAAGTCCGGCAGCGGACACTCCAGCGGTGACGGTCCCCGACCGCTGACGCCGCCCTACCGCGCGGGTCCGGCCTGCAGGGCACCGTCGACGCGCCGCGGAATGCCCAGCGGGTTCGCCTCTTGCAGCTCTGCGGGCAGCAGGTCGTCCGGCACGTTCTGGTAGACCACCGGGCGGAGGAAGCGCCGGATGGCCGTGGCACCGACCGAGGTGTGCAGCACCGAGGTGGTTGCCGGCCACGGGCCGCCGTGGTGCTGAGACCAGGTCACGGCCACGCCGGTCGGCCAGCCGTTGACGATGATCCGCCCTGCCTTCTTTCGCAGGATCCCGAGCAGACCGGCCGCGGCGGGATCGTCCGGTTCCGCGTGCAGCGAGCCGGTCAAGCTGCCCGGCAAAAGGTCGAGCGCGGACTTCAGGCCCGCGGCGTCGCGATAGGACACCAGCAGCGTGACCGGGCCGAAGCACTCCTCGGTGAGCTTCGCGGCATGGGCCCGGAACGTCTCCACGTCGACGGCCAACACGGTCGGACGCACCTGATAACCCGCGCCTTCCACGCGCTCCGGGCCCAACACCGGTGTCACACCCGGGACCTCGCACAAAGCCGCGAGCCCGTCCTGGAAGGCCGAGTGGATCTTGGCGTCCAGCATCGGGACGAGCTGCGCCGACCGGGCGTGGTCCGCCACGGCCTTACGGAAGGCTTCGTCGTCCGGGGCGAACACCAGCCCGGGCTTGGTGCAGAACTGCCCGCTGCCCAGCGTGAACGAACCGACCAGCCCGGCTGCGATGTCCTCCCGCCGCGCCGCCAGAGCCGCCTCGGTGACGACCACCGGGTTGATGCTGCCCAGCTCGCCGTAGAACGGAATGGGGTCGGGGCGTCGACTGGCCAGGTCGAACAGGGCCCGGCCACCCGTCGTCGACCCGGTGAAGCCGACCGCGGTGATCGCCGGATGGGTCACCAGTCGTCGTCCGGCCTCGTATCCGTGCACGACTTGCAGGACGTCGGCGGGCACGCCGGTGCGGGCCAACGCCTGGGAAGCGATCTCCGCCACCCGGTTCGACAACCCGGGGTGACTGGGATGCGCCTTGACGACGACCGGGCAGCCGGCGGCCAGGGCGCTGGCCGTGTCGCCGCCGAGCACCGAGAAGGCGAACGGGAAGTTGCTCGCGGCGAAGACCGCCACCGGGCCGAGCGGGACGAGCATCCGGCGCAGGTCGCCGTGCGGCGGGACGGCATCGGGGTTGGCGTGGTCGATCACGGCTTCGCAGAACGACCCCTCCTCGACGACGTCGGCGAACATGTCGAGCTGCGCCGCCGTGCGGGCCAGCTCGCCCACCAGCCGCTGCTTGCCCAGCGCGGTCTCCGCATCCGCCAGTGCGACGAGCTCGTCCTCGGCATCCCGCACCGCCGTGGCGAGTGCGCGCAGCATGCCCGCCCTGCGGGTGTAGGAGGCGCCGGCCAGCCACTCGGCAGCCTGTGCAGCTCGTTCGACGCACGCGTGCACGTCCTCGGCGGTGTGGTCGGGGATGGGCTCTCCGACCGGTTGTCCGGTGCGTGGATCGATTCCCTGGCTCACCATCGTGTCCTTCCTCGACGTCGCTCGGGTCATACCACTCTGCACCGCAACGGTTCACCGGCGAGGGCCCGCGCCCCCTCTTCGGCCGCGAGCCGCTGCAGATTGTCGAGCGAGGAATCCGAGTAGAACGCGACGTGCGGCGTGAGCAAGACCTGGGGGAGGGCGCGCAGCCGCGACTCGTGCGGCAGCGGCTCCGGATCGACCACGTCCAGGCCGGCCGCGGCGATCCGGCCCGATTCGATCGCATCGGCCAATGCGTCGTGGTCGATCAGCCCGCCGCGGGAGGTGTTCACCACGATCGCGCCCCGGCGCATCCTGCCGAACGCATCCGCGTCGAGGATGTGCTTGGTCTCGCTGGTCAGCGGGGCGTGCAGAGAGATCGCGTGGGATGCGCTCAGCAAGTCCGGCAGGTCGGTCAACCGCGGTCCGTCGCCGGTGCCGACGTCGGTCCGGGCGTACGGGTCGTAGGCCAAGACGGTGCACCCGAAAGCGCGAAGCCGCTGGTGCACGGCCATCCCGATGCGCCCGATGCCGACCAGGCCCACGGTGGTCTCGGACAACCCGGGAAGCGGGCCGAGGTCTCCGGGGGCGCACCAGCCGTCCTGGCGGACCCGGCGGTCGTAGGCGGGCAGCTTCCGCAACAGCGCCAGCAGCAGGGCGACCGTGTGGTCGGCGACCGTGTCGCTGCCGTAGTCGGGCACATTGGCCACGGACACCCCGAGGTCCCGCGCAGCCGCCACGTCGACGTTGTCGTAGCCGACTCCGTAGCGGATCACCGTGGCACCGGGAGCCATGGCGCGGAGGACCCGCGCGGTGATGGGGGCGAAGTTGACGAAGACGACGTTCGCGCCTGCCACGGCCGCCTCGGTCTCGTCCTCGGTGGTGCACTGGTGCACCGAGAAGTCGGCGGCGAACCGGCGGGCGAGCGCTTCCTCGTGCTCGGTGCCGTGGAACTTGTGGTCGGTGACGACGATCTTGGTCATGCCACTGCTTCCGTCTCCTCGGCGCCACCCCGCAGCAGCCCGCGCGCCGCGAGGTTGGTCATCAGGGCGCGGATCCCGAACGTCCACTCGGGTGCCTGCTCGGCGTAGGTCACCACGTTCACCAGGCTGCCCAGCCGGGGCGAGGAAATGCACACCACGTCGCCCTTCTTGTGGGTGAACCCTTTGCCCGGCTCGTCGCGGTCGTCGGTCGGGACGAACATCGTGCCGGTGAACAGCACGAAGCCGTCGGGGTACTGGTGGTGGCGGCCGCAGGCGTGCCGGATCAGCTCGGTGACGTCGCGGCTGATCTCGCTCACCGGGTTCACCCCGCGGGAGTGGTAGCCGTCCTGGCCGGTGATCTCCAACGTCACCTCGACCTGCCTGGCGTCGTCGAGCGTGAAC
This sequence comes from Thermocrispum sp., assembly GCF_002919275.1. Lineage (NCBI taxonomy): Bacteria > Bacillati > Actinomycetota > Actinomycetes > Pseudonocardiales > Pseudonocardiaceae > Thermocrispum > Thermocrispum sp. Next base: position 30,007 of record NZ_PKFA01000046.1, read on the forward strand.
TGCTCGTCGAACAGCCGCAGGAACGGGCCGATGGCGCACGAGGCGTTGTTGTCCTTGGCCTCCGGCAGCAGCAGGGCGCTGCGACCTTCGAAGTCACGCAGGTTGACGTCGTTGCCGAGGGTGGCCGCCACCGGCGTGCCACCCGAGGTCACCGCGAGCACCAGTTCCGGTTCCGGGTTGTTCCAGGTCGACCGTTCCAGCACGCCGATCTCGGCGCCGGCGCCGACGGCGGACAGCACCGGTGCCTTGGTGAAGATCTCCGGGTCCGGCCCGATGCCGACCTCCAGGTACTGCGACCACAGGCCCTCCTCGACGAGCACCTGCTTGACCCGCTGCGCTTCCGCCGAGCCCGGCCGAACCTGGCTGATGTGCCCCTGGATGACCTCGGCAAGCCGTGTGCGGAGGGCTTCGGCCTTGGCCGGGTCGCCCTTGGCGCGTTCCTCGATGACCCGTTCCAGCATGCTGCGCACGAACGTCACGCCCGCCGCCTTCAGCACCTGCAGGTCCACCGGGGCGAGCAGGTGGGGGCGAGAGCGGTCCCGGGTCAGCGTGGCCTCCAGCAGGTCCTGCACCTGCCACGTGGTGCCGCCGTCGTGGTTCCGCACCACGTCGACCGCGTCGCTGCGCTCCAGCAGGCCGGCAACGGTCGGTTCGGCGGACGTGATGTCGACGGCCGTCGTGCCACGGATCGCCGCCACACAGGGGCCGCCGCACTCCGGGTCGAACACGCGAGCGAGCAGCGTGGCGCGATCGGCGTCGTCCGGGAGAACTCGATCGAAGTAGGGCAACAGATTCACGTGACCGCCTTCCTTGCTGGCGTGCTTGTCGTCGGCCGCCGGAACATCAGGCGCGGCGCATCAGCACACCGTTAGTCATATCATCGTATGAATGAACGAGCAATTGGCGAGTCACCCAGAGCACAATCGTCGGGTCGCCCGATCGGGGCCTGTCGTGCCCGGCCGGGGGTTGTCGTGCCCGGCTACCGAGCACGTTGACCCAGGTCACGCGGGCGGGCGACGAATCGTGGTCGGATCGGCCCGTCCTTAGAATCGCGCGCATGGCATCCGAACTTGGCTCACGGAAGCGCCTCCCCGAAATCCTCGCGGACACGCTGCAGGAGGAGATCCTGCAGCTGCGGGTGGGGGACCGGCTGCCGACCGAGCCCGAGCTCGCCGAACGCTTCGGGGTGAGCCGCACGGTCGTCCGGGAGACCGCCCGGCTGCTGGTCCAGCGCGGGCTGGTCACGGTCAAGCCCGGGCGCGGGATGACGGTCGCGGAGTTCGACGGCAGGCTCATCGCCGACCAGTACGGCCTGCTGCTTCGGCTCAGCGAAGGGTCGTTCGAGCAGCTGCTGGAGCTGCGCCTGGTGCTGGAGGTCGAGATGGCCGTGTTCGCCGCGGCCCGGCGCAGCGAGGAACACCTGGCCGGGCTGCGCGAGGCGAACCGGAAGCTGGCCGCGTCGATCGGCACCGACCGCTTCCTGGATGCCGACCTGTCGTTCCACGAAATCCTCGCCGAGGCCAGCGGCAACCCGTTCTTCGCGCTGGTCATCCGGCCGGTGAACAGTTTCCTGCGGCGGGTCTACCGGGACAGTCCCGGCTATCCGTCGGAGGCCAGTCACACGGTGCGGGAGCACGAGGAGATTGCCGACGCGATCGCCGCCGGTGACCCCTCCCGCGCCCGTTTCGCCAGCGAGAACCATCTGCGCCGCGTGATGCGGCACGCCGACGTGCTGGTCGGCGAGTCCGACAAGGAACGCCGTCGTCGCCCATCCGGCTGACACGGCGCGGCCGGAACTTTGCCGCGTCAAGGTCTTGCGCTTGTCCACGGCCTGCTCTATCGTCCGATCATCATACGAATTACGGCTCGGTGGACGCCGGGTTCCAGGACCGACATGCCGATTGCCGCGCCCGCCAGGGACGCAGCAACGGAAGGTGCCGGGCTGGGGCCTCCGGCGTGGACGCCGGGCGCAGGTCCCGTGCAGCCGCCCCCGGCGACGGGACGGTCAGCCGTCGGTAGGCGAGAGGCTGGTGGATCGCATGCGAGCATGGGCGGGCGCTCGTCTCGGCGGGTATACGGCTCCGGTCATCCGGTAGGCCGGGTGACCGGGCAACGGCCGCGCGAGGCTCCGTCGATCCGTTTCTCGAACAGTCCGCTGACCAACGCGAAGGGGCTCAGGAGTATCAGCCATGTCATCCCTCACCACCCCGATCACCTGCCGCAACTTCTATGCCGGCACCTGGCACGACGGCTCCGGCGACGTCATCGAGCGGAAGAACCCGGCCACCGGTGAGCTGGCGGCGATCGCGCCCCGGTCGCAGGCCGGCGACGTCGACGCCGCGGTGCAAGCCGCTGCCGAAGCGTTCCGCACGTGGCGCAAGACGCTGCCCGCTGAGCGTGCCGGGTATCTGCACCGGCTGGCCGAGGAGTGCGGCCGCAGGGTCGACGACATGGCTGCGGCGATCACCCGCGAACAGGGCAAGCCGCTCAACGAAGCGCGCGGGGAAGTGCGCAAGTTCGTCACCGCGCTGCACTATTACGCCGAGGAAGCCACCCGCGTCTTCGGCCGCACCATCCCCAACGACGTCGGCGGCTTTCTGAGCATCGTGCAGAAGGAACCGATCGGACCGGTCGCGGGCATCGCGCCGTGGAACTACCCGATCGAGCTGATCGGCTGGAAGCTGGCCGGGGCCACCGCGGCAGGCTGCACCATCGTCATCAAGCCGTCGGAGTACACGCCGGGGTGCGCCCAGATCCTCTCCGAGTGCGTGCAGGCCGCCCTGCCTGCGGGCGTGGTCAACTTCGTCTACGGCGACGGCGGCACCGGTCAGGCGCTGGTGTCGCACCCCAAGATCACCAAGGTCGGGTTCACCGGCTCGGCCGCCACCGGCCAGCAGATCATGCGCTCGGTCAGCGGCATCACCGCCCTGTCCCTCGAGCTGGGCGGCAGCTGCCCGATGATCGTCACGGCCAAGGCGGACCTCGCCGCCGCGGTCAAGGGCGCCACCCGCCGGTCGTTCCGCAACGCCGGGCAGATCTGCATCGCCATCAACCGCATCTACGTCGAGCAGCCGGTCTACGACGAGTTCGTCTCGGAGCTGGCGGCGGCCGCCGACGCGCTCGTCGTGGCCGACGGCATCAAGGACCCGGACGCCGACGTCGGGTCGATGACCATCGACGAGACGTTCCAGCGCACCCTCGACCACATCGCCGACGCGCGCAAACGCGGGGCGTCGGTGGTCGCGGGCGGCGACCGGATCGACGAGCTCGCACCCGGCTTGTTCGTCCGGCCCACGGTCGTGGCGGACACCCCTGACGACGCCCTGGTGATGAGCGAGGAGACCTTCGGCCCGCTCGTCGGCGTCGCCCCCTTCACCGACCTCGACGACGTCATCGCCCGTGCCAACGGCGTGCCGGGCGGTCTGGCGGCGTACGTCTACACCCAGGACACGCGGGAGACCTTCGCGTTGGCCTCGGATCTGGACTTCGGCAACGTCGCGGTGAACAACGTCGACGCCGGAATCATCAACGCACCCTACGGCGGCCGCCGGGAAGCCGGCTTCGGCTACGAGCACGGCCCCGAGGGGCTCGAGTCGTACCTGCAGCTGAAACACATCAGGCTTCACCACGGTGCGCGATGACGCCGTGCAACGGAGCGCGGAAAGGATCCCAGCATGTTGATCGGTATCGACCTCGGAACGTCGACCTGCAAGGTGATCGCGGTCGACGACCACGGTGAAGTCGTCGCCAAGTCCAGCCGCGACTACCCCATGATCAACCTCCGCCAGGGGTGGGCCGAGCAGGACCCGGCCGAGTGGTGGCGGGCCACCGACGAGGCCGTCGCGGCGGTGACCGCGCAGCTTCCGCAGCGCGGCCGGGAGGTCAAGGCCATCGGGCTGTGCGGCCAGATGCACGGTCTGACCGCACTCGACGAGTCCGGCGCTCCGTTGCGCCACGCGATCCTGTGGAACGACCAGCGAGCGGCTCCGCAGTGCGACTGGATCACCGAACGGGTGGGCGGCCTGGCCGAGCTGCTGCGGATGACCAGGAACCGGATGCTGCCCGGGTACACCGGCGGCAAGATCATCTGGTTCCGGGAGAACGAGCCCGATCTGTTCGAGCGCACCGTGCGCATCCTCAACCCGAAGGACTACATCCGGCTGCGCATGACCGGAAACTACGTCACGGACGTCTCGGACGCCTCCGGCACCGGGCTGTTCGACGTCGCGCGGCGCGTGTGGTCCGACGAACTGCTGTCCCGGCTGGAGATCGACCGGTCGCTGCTGCCGGACGTGGTCGAATCGATCGACGAAACCGGCACCCTGCGGGACGAGCTGGCCGAGCGCTGGAACATCCCCACCGGCACCAAGGTGTTCGGCGGTGGCGGCGACGCGGTGATCCAGACGACGGCGATGGGCCTGGTCGACCCCGGCCCGGTGGGCTTCACCATCGGGACCGCGGGTATCGTCGCAGGCGGGGCGTCCACGTGCCCGGAGAACCCAGGCGGCCGGGTACAGGTCTCCTGCGGCAACGCGCCCGGCCGTTGGCACATCATGGGCGTCTCGCTCAGCGCGGGCGGCGCGTTCCAGTGGTTGCGCGACGCCCTCGCACCGGCCACCACGACCGACCCGGTGACGTTCGAGCGGCTGGTCGGACTGGCCAAGGAGGTCAAGCCCGGCTCCGACGGCCTGCTGTTCCTGCCTTACCTGCTGGGGGAGCGTTCCCCGCACATCGCGCCGGAGGCCTCGGCATGCTGGTTGGGTCTGACGCCGATGCACAAGCTGGGCCACCTCGCGCGCAGCGTCATGGAAGGCGTGCTGCTCAACATGCGCGAGATCCTGGAGGTGTGCACGCAGGCCGGTGTGCCGTGTGAGCGGATCGTCGCCTCCGGCGGTGCGAGCAGCGAAGGGCTGTGGCTGCAGATGCTCGCCGACGTGCTGAACCGGGAGACGGTCACGGTGACCGGCGCCGCCGAAGGCGGTGCCTACGGAGCCGCGCTGGCCGCCGGCGTCGGCTCGGGGGTGTGGCGCGACTTCGACGAAGCACTGAAGGGCGTGTCGGTGGAGCGGACGTTCGTTCCTCAGCAGGCCAACGCGGAAACCTACGACCGAGTCTTCGCCGTCCACCGCAACCTCTACACCAACCTGCAGCCGGTGTACCAGGAGGCCGCGGCGTTGTGCTGAACGAACGGAATCCGGCGCCGTCCGCGGTGGTGTTCGACCTCGACGGCACGCTGGTCGACAGCGCGCCGGACATCACCGACGCGCTGAACATCGCGCTCACCGCGCACTCTCTGGACCGGCTCGACGTCGAGCAGGTTCGTCCGCTGCTCGGCCTAGGCGCCCGTGAACTGGTCGCACAAGCGGTCACCATCGCTGGCGGCCAGGAGCCGGACGTCGAGGGTGTCCTTGCTGATTACGCCGCTGCGTACGAGGCGAAGCCGGTGGAGGCGACCACGGTCAACGCCGACGCCATCCCGGCTCTGCGGCGGCTGCGGGCAGCGGGCGTGAAGATCGGCGTCTGCACCAACAAGCGGACACACATGGCTCGAGCCGTGCTCGCCGGGACCGGGCTGGCCGACCTGGTGGACGTGGTCGTGGGTATCGACGCGACCCCGCAGGCCAAGCCCGACCCGGCGCACCTCGCGGCGGCGCTGGAGGCGCTGAACGTCGCCCCGTCCGAGGCGATCTACGTCGGCGACACCGAGATCGACGCCCGGACGGCACGCAATCTGGGGGTGACCTACCGGCACGTGGCGTGGGGGAGCCCGGTCGAGGACTGCCCGGTCATCGAGCGGTTCGCCGACGTGACCGGCCCGACGCCGATGTCGTGATCGAACGGCTTGCACAGGAGAAGCGAATGGAACCGCGCACTGCACAGGACAAGGCCAAGTGGACGGCCGGGAAAGCGGCCATCGACGCCTACGTGCGGGACGGCATGAAGCTGGGGCTCGGCTCAGGCACCACGTCGCACTGGTTCGTCCGGGCGCTGGGCCAAGCGGTGGCCGACGGGCTGGACGTGGTGGGCGTGCCCACCTCGACCGCCACCCGTGACGTGGCCAAGGAGGCGGGCGTGCCGCTGACCACACTGGCCGAGGTCGACCGGCTCGACCTGACCATCGACGGTGCCGACGAGATCGACCACGACGGCGCGATGATCAAAGGTGGCGGGGCCTGCCTGCTGTGGGAACGCATCGTCGCCGACGCGTCCGATCGCATGGTGGCCATCGTCGACGACAGCAAGCTGGTCGACACGCTCGGTGCGTTCCCGCTGCCCATCGAGGTCGTCCCGTTCTCGTGGGAATCCACGCGCCGGTCCATCGCGCGCCTGCTGGCGCATCACGGCTATGCGGACCCGGAGCTGCGGTTGCGCACCCGGGACGGTGAGACCGTGGTCACCGACAGCGGGAACTACATCATCGACGCCCACCTGGGTGCGATTTCCGATCCGCTGGTGCTGGACGCCGAACTGAACTGGATTCCGGGCGTGGTGGAAAACGGTCTGTTCACCGGAATCGCGGACGAGGTCGTCATCGGTTCGGCGGACGGGACGCACGAGATCCGCGACGTCGGTTCCGCGCCGTCGGCGCGGCCGACGACCACGCGGCGCGGCCGTTCAGCGCAGACCGGCTGACCTGGGCATCCAGTAGCTCAGCGGGGATCGCGGCGGCTGTGCCGTGATGGGCGCGGTGACGGTCACGCGTCGTTCGTGATCCGCCGTCGCCTCGGCGGCGTGCCGCCGGAAAGTATTTCTCTTCTTCGACGTCGCTACCGCCGGGAATTCTTCGGGTGGTACCGGCGTGCCGTTTTCCGTCGATTTTTCGTCAGATTTCGTCAGATTTGTCAATTTCTCCGTCAATTTCTCCGTCAATTCGACACAGTGTGGGGTGATCCGTGGCCGACATCTTCTTCTCCGAGGCGCTGGGCAGCATGCTGCTGTTGCTGCTCGGCTGTGGTGTGGTCGCCAACGTCGTGCTGGCCAAGTCGAAAGGGTTCGCAGGCGGCTGGCTGCTGATCAACTTCGGCTGGGGTCTCGGTGTGTTCGCCGGCGTGTACGCCGCCGCGTACTCCGGGGCGCATCTGAACCCGGCGGTCACCGTCGGCCTGTGGGTGGCGGGCGAGGACTTCGCCGAGAACGTCCCGGCGACGTTCGGCAACTTCGTCGTCTACTTCGCCGGACAGCTGGTGGGCGCGATCGTCGGTGCGGTGCTGACGTTCGTGGCCTACAAGCGGCACTTCGACGAGGAAGGGGACCCGGCGGCCAAGCTGGGTGTGTTCGCCACCGGACCGGCGATCCGCGCCTACGGATGGAACACCGCCACCGAGGTCATCGCCACGTTCGTGCTGGTCTACGTGGTGCTGGTGTTCGGCAACACCCCGAGCGGGCTCGGCCCGCTCGCGGTCGCGATGCTGGTCGTCGGCATCGGTGCCTCGCTCGGCGGGCCCACCGGTTACGCGTTGAACCCGACCCGCGACCTCGGCCCGCGCATCGCGCACGCGCTGCTGCCCATCCCGAAGAAGGGTTCGTCCGACTGGGCCTACGCGTGGGTTCCGATCGTCGGGCCGATGCTGGGTGGTGTCATCGCCGGGCTGTTGTCCACCGTCACGCCCACCGTCGTGTCCTGACGCCGGCGTCTTCCGTGACCGACCGGGTCGCAGGATCACCGGGTCAGCCCGGCCGGGCCCCGGAGAGATCCTGCAACCCGACCACGGAGAGAAGGTCGAGACGCTCCGCGTCGGTGCTTCCCGGTTCGGCCGTGTAGACCATGATCCGCAGGTCGCTGCCCGCCACGCTCAGCACGTCGCAATCCAGCGTCACGGCGCCGACGAGCGGGTGGTCGACGGTCTTGCGGGAAGTTTCGTGAACGCCGGCGACTCCGGTGTCCCACAGCTCGGCGAACAGCGGACTGCTCGCGTACAGGTCGGCGATCAGCCGCTGTAGCCGGGGGTCGGCCGGATACCGGCCGCCGGCGGAGCGGAGATCGCCGACCAGGGCCGTTTGCAGGGCCCGCAACGACTCGGGCGTGTGGCGCACGCGCCCGGGGGAACCGTGGAAGTTGCGCCACACGGCGTTGCGGTGGTGGCCGTGCCATCCGGACGGATCCCCCATCAACGCGGAGTAGCTGGGGTTGGCCGTCAGCAGCGTCCACATGGCGTCGAAGACCGCCACCGGCGTCCCGCGGAGACGGTCCAGCAGCCGCTGCACGCTCGGCGTGAGGTGAGTGGGAATCCGTTCGGGACCCGGCGGCTGCAGCCCGGCAAGGACGAACAAGTGCCCGCGCTCGGCGTCGGACAGCCGGAGGGCCCGCGCCAGCGCGGCGACGACCTGCTCGGACGGCGCGGAAGCACGACCTTGCTCGAGCCGCACGATGTAGTCGACCGAGATCCCGGCGAGCATCGCCAGCTCCTCGCGCCGCAGCCCGGGGACTCGCCGGTTGCGCCCGCGCGGAAGGCCGACGGTGTCCGGGGCGATGCGATCGCGCCAGCGCCGCAGGGCTTGGCCGAGTTCGGTGGACGACACCCTGCCAGTATTCCTGGCGGCGGCGCAGCCTGCCTGGTACCGGCATTCCCAGGACGACCGGTCGCTGGTGGAAAGCGGTCGCCGGGGCCATGCTCGAGTCAGCCCGTCGGGGCCTGCCGTGTTTCGGCCCCGATGCCGACCCACGACTCGACAAGGACGGACCTGCCTCATGAGCGAACTCGCCCTGGTCACCGGCGCCACCTCAGGCATCGGGAACGCCTTCGCCCGCCGGCTGCTCGGCGACGGCTGTCACGTGATCGCGGTCGGCCGGCGCCAGGACCGGCTGGACCAGCTGGCCGCCGCGTATCCCGGAAAGGTGCGGACCGTGGCCGCCGATCTGGCCACCACCGCCGGAATCGACGCGGTCGCGGAACTGTGCGCCACGGAGCCGCTGGACGTGCTGGTGAACAACGCAGGGGTCGCCCACTACATGCCGCTGGCCGACCTGCCCGCCGCCAAGGCCGCCGAGCTGGTCGCCGTGAAGGTCCTGGCGCCGACCCTGCTCGCCCGCGCCGCCGTGGGGCCGATGGTCGAGCGCGGCCGGGGAACGATCGTCAACGTGGCGGGCATGATCGCTTTCAGCGGGCCGGCGCCCCACACCCAGATGCCGCACCGCGTCGTCTACGCCGGCGGGCTGGCCTACCTGGTCACGATGTCGCAGACCCTCAGCGCAGAACTGGAGGGCAGCGGCGTGCAGGTCCAGGTGTTGTGCCCGGGGGTGGTGGCCACGGAGTTCCACCAGCGCCAAGGCATCGACATGAGCGCCGTGCCGAGGATGAGCGCCGAGGACGTGGTGACCGCCAGCCTGCGCGGCCTCGAGCTGGGTGAGGTCGTGTGCGCTCCCGGAGTCGAAGACGCCGCTCTGCTCGACGCGGTGGGCGAGGCCGAACTGGCTGCGTTCTACGGGCAAAGCCCGCAACTGGCCAGCCGGTACCGCAGCGCGTAAGACCCGGGCTGCCTGCGGTATCTCACCGCGTCGGCGCGTCCGCTGCTCGGGCGGCATCACGCGGCTCGCGGGAGCGCAATGCCACGGAACCGTGGTCCCGGTTTGCTACAACTGCCGTGCGAGACGAACCCACTCGCGGAAACGGCAGGTCGGGCGTGTTCACGGTGCATCGCGCGGAGCGAGCAGACACCCTTGTCGGGGCGCTGACGGAGCTGCTGGCGACGCCACCGTCCGACGTGTTCGCGCCGGAGGTCATCGCGGTCCCGGCCAAGGGCGTGGAGCGGTGGCTGGCCCAGCAGCTGTCCCAGTCGCTCGGCGTGGCGGCCAACATCGCCTTCCCGCATCCCAGTGACCTGGTTGCCGGCGCCGTCGCGGGTGTGCAGGGAATCGATCCGGACGACGATCCATGGTCACCGGGCCGGCTCGTGTGGACCCTGCTCGAGGTGATCGACGACTGCACAGGCGAGCCGTGGTGTGCGATGCTGGCCCGCCACCTCGGCGTCGGCGACGAGGAGCAGTCGCATCGCCGCGGCCGTCGCTACAGCACCGCCGAGTCCCTGGCCCGGTTGTTCACCGCCTACGCCGAGAACCGGCCCGGCATGCTCGTCGACTGGGCCGCCGGCGGTGACAGCGACGGCGCCGGCGGATCGGTCGATCCGGATCTGCGGTGGCAGGTGCAGCTGTGGCGGCGGCTGCGCGAACGCATCGGGACGCCCAGCACCGCCGAACGCCTGACGGACACCTGCGCCACGCTGGCTGCCGACCCGAGCGTGATCGATCTGCCCGCGCGGCTGTCGCTGTTCGGTGCCACGCGACTGACCCGCGCGCAGCTGGCCGTGCTCGAAGCTCTCGCCGTCCACCGCGACGTGCACCTGTGGCTGACCCACCCGAGCCCGGCCATGTGGGACAAGCTCGCCCGCCGCCCGGCCCCGCAGCGGCGTGCGGACGACGACAGTGCGCTGGCCGTCGACCACCCGCTGCTGGCCAGCCTGGCCAGGGAAATCCGCGAACTGCAGCACCGCCTGCCCGGGGCGGACGTGCACCATCCGGGCCAGGACCCGGCCTCAGGGGTGCTGGCGGCCGTCCGCGCGGACATCGCGGCCGACCGCCCTCCGGGTTCGGCCGGGCGGGTCCCCAACGACGACAGCATCCAGATCCATGCGTGTCACGGTGCGGCCCGGCAAGTGGAAGTGCTCCGCGAGGCCCTGCTCGGCCTGCTCGCCGCCGACGACACGCTGCAGCCGCGCGACATCATCGTCATGTGCCCGGACGTGGACACGTACGCGCCGCTCATCGCTGCCGCGTTCGGGCAACCCGACGTCGCCGAACACCCGGGCCACCAGTTGCGCGTGCGGTTGGCGGACCGGAGCCCGGCGCTCACCAATCCGCTGCTGGACGTGGTGTCGACGCTGCTCCACCTGGCCGATGGCAGGGTCACTGCGAGCGAAGTCCTCGACTTGGCCGCGCGCGAGCCGGTGGCTCGCTGTTTCGGCTTCGCCGGCGACGACCTGGAGACGCTGCGCAGGTGGACCGTCACCGCAGGTGCGCGCTGGGGATTGGGCCCGCGCCAACGCGCCGCGCACGGTCTGGCCGGCGTCCCGCAGAACACTTTCGACACCGCGCTCAACCGGCTGCTGCTCGGCGTCGCCGCCGACGAGACGGACCTGGCCTGGCTGGGCTTGGCGCTGCCGCTGGACGACGTCGATTCCAGCGACGTGGATCTCGCCGGTCGATTCGCCGAGTACGTCGACCGGCTCGGCGCCGTCCTGGACCGGCTGACCGGAGAGCACCCGGCGCCGGAGTGGACCGCCACGCTCACCTGGGCGCTCGACATGCTCACGAAGGTCCCGGCCACCCAGACCTGGCAGCGCCTGCAGGCCACCAGGGAGCTGACCGCAGCCACCGAACACGCCGGTGACGTGCGGCTGCGCCTGCCGGACGTCCGGGCGATGCTCGCTCGCCGCCTGGCCGGGCGCCCCACCCGGTCCAACTTCCGCACCGGGGAAATGACGGTCTGCACCCTCGTCCCGATGCGCTCGGTGCCGCACCGGGTCGTCGCGGTGATCGGCCTGGACGACGACGCATTCCCTCGGACCACGGCCGCCGACGGCGACGACGTCCTGGCCCGCGACCCCTGCCTCGGGGAACGCGAGCCGCGCAGCGAAGACCGGCAGCTGCTGCTGGACGCGATCCTGGCCGCCACCGAACACCTCATCGTCTGCTACACCGGCGCGGATCCGGTCACCGGCGCCACCCGGCCGCCCGCCGCCCCGCTGGCCGAGCTCGTCGACGTCGTCAAAGCCACCGTCATCGACCCGGAGCAGGTCGTCACCCGTCAGCCGCTGCAGCCGTTCGACCCGGCCAACTTCGTCCCGCCGGAGCCGTTCAGCTTCGACCGGCACGCCTTCTCCGGTGCCCTGGCGTCCCGAGACCAGGCCCCGGCCCCGCGGCTGCTGGAGGCACCGCTGCCTGCGACGACGAAATCGGACGTCGACCTGGACGACCTCGTCGCGTTCTTCCGCAACCCGGCACGCGCGTTCCTCCGCCAGCGTCTCGACGTCACGGTGACCGACCCGGCCGACGACGTCGACGATGCGCTCCCGTTGGCCGTGGAAGGCCTGCACCGCTGGCAGATCGGGGACCGGATGCTCACCGCGGTTCTGGCCGGTGCGGATCCGGAGGCGCTGTGCCAGGCCGAGCTACGGCGCGGCACGCTGCCTGCGGGCAGGCTGGGTTCGACCGCTCTCGGCGCCATCAGGGACAGCATCATCGCGCTGCACAGCGCAGCGACGCAGTATCTGCGCCACCCGCCGACGAGCGTCGACGTGGCCGTCGATCTCCCTGACGGTCGTCGGCTCACCGGCACCGTGCCGGACGTCCGAGACAAGACCCTGGTGACCGTCCAGTTCTCCGCTTTGGCGCCGCAGCATCGCTTCGCCGCGTGGCTGCGCCTGCTGGCGGTCGCCGCGACGACCGGAGAACCGGACTGGCAAGCTGTCACCATCGGACCCCGGCAGGCCGGGGCACCGACCGCCCGCCGGTCGGCGCTCACCGCCCCCAGCGACCCGGAGCACCTTCTGCAGCAGCTCGTCGACGTCTACGACAAGGGACTGTGCGAACCGCTGCCGTTGGCGCCGAAGACGGCGGAGAAGTACGTGAGCCGCCGGATGGCAGGGGAGAGCGTCACCGAAGCCATGGCCGACGCGCGAGTAGTGTGGACGACGACGCGCGGTGGGTACGGCGAGAACAGCGACGCCGCCGTTCGCTACCTCCATGGACCGGACATGCCGTTCGCCGAACTGTGGGCGACGCCGCCCGGCGCGGACGAGCGGTGGTACGACGACGAGCCGAGCCGGTTCGGCGCGCTGGCCCGCCGGATCTGGGAGCCGATGCTGATCGCGGAAACGGCAGGTCTGGTGTGAGCGCGCGCGGCCGCTTCGACCTCACCGGACCGTTGCCGTCGGGCACCACGGTCATCGAAGCCAGCGCGGGCACCGGCAAGACTTACGCCATCGCCGGGCTGGCCACCCGCTACCTGGCCGAAGGGCTGGTGGATCCGCCGGAACTGATGCTGGTCACGTTCGGTCGTGCCGCCACCCACGAGCTGCGGGAACGCACCCGGGCCAGGATCGCCGCCACGGCCGCAGCGCTGGCCGATCCCCGGCAAGCCCGCTCGGACGAGGACCGCCTGTTGGCCTACCTGGCCGACGCCGACGACGAGGTCGTGCGCCTGCGGCGCAGCCGCCTGCTGCGGGCGTTGTCGGACTTCGACGCGGCAACCATCGCCACCACCCACAGCTTCTGCCAGCAGATGCTCGACGGACTGGGGATCGCGGGGGAGCGCGAGCCGGACGCCGTGCTCGTCGACTCCGTCGACGATCTCGCCGAGGAGGTCATCTCCGACCTGTACCTGGCGCGATACCGCAACGACGAATCGCTGCTGCCGCTCGACGAAGCACGAGCGGCAGCCCGCGCAGCCATCCGCGACGGCCAGGCCCGCCTGGTGCCCGACCCCGACGACGACTCCGTCGCGGGCCGCCGGGTGGCGTTCGCCTTGGCCGCACGTGCGGAAGTGGAACGACGCAAGCGCCGCCTCGGCATCCGGGACTTCGACGACCTCCTCGTGCTGCTGCGCGACACGCTCACCCACCCCGAGCACGGACCCGCGGCCTGTGCGCGCATCCGGCAGCGCTACCGCGTCGTGCTGGTCGACGAATTCCAGGACACCGACCCAGTGCAGTGGGAGGTGCTGCGGCTGGCATTCCACGGTCACCGCACCCTGATCCTGGTCGGCGATCCCAAGCAAGCCATCTACGCCTTCCGCGGCGCCGAAGTGCTCGCCTACCTCGACGCGGTCCGCCAGGCCGATCAGCACCTGGAGCTGAACGTCAACTGGCGCACCGACGCCGGTGTGCTCACCGCGCTGGAACGGGTCTACGGCGGGGCAGCGCTCGGCCACCCGGAGATCGTCGTCCACCCGGTGGCCGCACAACACACCAAGCGTCGGCTGCCGGGAGCCCCGCTGCGGCTGCGGTACCTCAAGCGCACCGACTGCCCGCCGTTGAACAGGAACGGGTTCCCCGCTGTGGACGCGGTGCGGCAACGCATCGCGGCCGATGTCGCCGACGACATCGTCGCTCTCCTGCAGGACGCACCCACCTTCGTCGACCGCGCCCTCGTCCCCAGCGACATCGCCGTCCTGGTACGTAACCGCACGCAGAGCGCTCTCGTCCGCGACGCTCTCCGCCAGGCAGGCGTGCCGTGCGTGCAGACGGCCGGCAACAGCGTCTTCGCCGCACCCGCAGCCGAGGCATGGCGGCATCTGCTGCAGGGCATCGAGCGACCACATCGCTCCGAACGCGTCCGGCTGGCGGCGCTGACGCCGCTGATCGGGATCACCCCCGCCGAGCTGGATGCCGGCGGCGACAAACTGGTCGACGAGCTGACGAGTCTGCTGCGTGAACTCGGCGCCACATTCGCCCGGCACGGCATGGCGGCGTTGTTCGAACGGCTCGCCGCCCGGACCGGGTTGAACGAACGCATCCTCCGGCAGGAAGGCGGCGAACGCACCCTCACCGACCTGCGCCACATCGCACAGCTACTGCACCAGGAGGCTCGCACGCAGCGCCTGGGCATCACCGCACTCATCCGCTGGCTGTCGGCGCGCATGGCGGAGGATCAGCCGGCCACCTCGACCGACCGCAGCCGCATGCTCGACCGGGACAGTGCCGCGGTGCAGATCGTGACCATCCACGCCTCGAAAGGCCTGGAGTACCCGGTGGTGTACCTGCCGTTCGGCTGGGACGGCAGCAAGCCACGCGACATGAAGTCGCTCCTGCTGCACCTCGACGGCCACCGTGTGCGCGACGTCGGTGGCCCGACCGGCCCGGGACATGCCGACAGGAAGAAGCAGCACCAGCGGGAGGAGGCCGCCGAGGATCTCCGTCTGCTCTACGTCGCCCTCACGCGCGCGATCTCCCGCGTCGTCGTCTGGTGGGCGCCGGCCACCAACACCAAGAGCGGCCCGCTGCACCGGCTCATGTTCGGCCGCCAGGCGGGGGCAGAGCCCACTGCCACCGCGCCGGTGCCGTCCGACGCCGAGCTGGATCGGGTGTTCGCCGAGTGGGCACGCGACAGTGACGGTGCGATCGCGGTCGAACGGGTCCCGGTGGACCGCGTGGCGCGACGCTGGCAGCCGCCCGCCGAACCGCGGCACGACCTGGCCGTGGCCACGTTCGACCGCGCACTCGATCAGATCTGGCGACGCGGTTCCTACAGCGCACTGACCGCGGCAGCGCACACTCATCCCGGCGTGGCCAGCGAGATCGACGACCGTGCCACCCTCGACGAACCCGAGCCGCCTGCCATCGAACCCCCGGGGTCCCGCACCGACAGTCCGACCGCGTCCTTGATGAACGACCTGCCCGCCGGGGCGGAGTTCGGCACCCTGGTGCACTCCGTGTTGCAGGAGGTCGACACCTCCGCGGCCGATCTTGCCGCCGAGGTGCGGTTGCGCTGCGAGCGGGCGGCCGCCCGCACCATGCCGTCGGTCGACGTCGACCTGCTGGCGCGGGCACTCACCGCCGCCCTGCGCACGCCGATCGGTCCGGGCGCCCTCGCCGACATCCCGCCCGCCGACCGGCTCGCCGAGCTGGAATTCGAGTTGCCGGTCGCGGAAACGATCAGCGTGCGGCACATGGCCGACACGATCCGTGCGCACCTGCCCGCGGACGACCCGCTGGCCGCCTACCCGGATCTGCTCGGCGAGTTGACACCGCCACCGCTGCGCGGATTCCTCACCGGCAGCATCGACGCGGTGCTGCGACAGCCGGGCCCACGGTTCACCGTGGTCGACTACAAGACCAACAAACTCGTCGCGGGCCCGGTCGACGCCACCGACTACACCCAGCAAGCGATGGCCGAGGAGATGCTGCGCGCCCACTATCCGCTGCAAGCCTTGCTCTACCTGGTGGCGCTGCACCGGTACCTGCGCTGGCGCATGCCCGGTTACACCCCCGAGCAGCACCTCGGCGGCGCCAAGTACTTGTTCGTGCGCGCCATGATCGGCCCGGACACGCCCCCCGGATGCGGCGTGTTCACCTGGTCCCCGCCCGCGTCGGCGGTGACCGCACTGTCCGACTTGCTCGAGGGGCGGCGATGACCGACCTGGAGACCTACCGGACCACCGGCCTGCTGCGCACCTTCGAACAAGCAGGGGTGCTCGCCCCGGCCGACATCCACGTCGCCACCCGGCTCGGCGCCTTGGGCCGGGAGGATCGCGAGCCGGTGCTGCTCGCCGTCGCGCTGACCGTGCGGGCCTTGCGGCTGGGATCGGTGTGCGTCGAAGTGGACCGCATCGCCGACCTGGCCGCCGACGCCGAGGTGGCCGGCCTGCCGTGGCCGGACCCCGCGGAACTGCTGGCCCAGTTGCGCGACAGCCCCCTGGTGCGCGGCAGCGACCAGGGGCCGTTGATCCCGCTCACGCTCGTACGCAGCGAGACGGGATGGCTGCTGTTCTTCACCCGGTATCACCGCGAGGAACAGACCATCCGCCAGGCGCTGGCCGAGCGGGAGCGTACCCGCCCCGAGCTCGACCTGGCCGCAGCCCGGGCCCAGTTGGACGTGCTGTTCCCGGCCCGCGGCGGACCGGACCGGCAACGCATCGCGGCAGCACTGGCCGCCACCGAGTGGACCACCATCGTCGCCGGCGGGCCGGGCACCGGCAAGACGCACACCGCCGCGCGCATCCTCGCCCTGCTGTACGCGGTGCACGGGCCGTCGTTGCGCGTCGCACTGGCCGCTCCGACCGGGCGGGCAGCCGCGCGCATGCAGGAATCCGTCCGGCAGCAAGCCGCCGAGCTCCGGCTACCGGCCGACCTGGTCGCGACCACGCTGCACCGCCTGCTCGGCCTGCGTCGGGACAGCCGCAGCCGCTTCACCCATCACGCCCGGCACCGGCTGCCCTACGACGTGGTCATCGTGGACGAGACCTCGATGGTCTCGCTGACCCTGATGGCCCGGTTGATGGCGGCACTCCGCCCGGACACCCGGCTGATCCTGCTCGGCGACCCCGACCAGCTCGCCTCGGTCGACGCCGGCGCGGTCCTCGCCGACCTGGTCGCCCGGCCCGTCGACCGTGCCGCCAACCCCGCGCTGAGCAGACTGGCCGACCTGGACGGCACCGCAGACACCGGAGAGCCGCCGCTGAGCGACCAGGAACGCCTGCGGCTCCGGGCGGGCATCGTGCGGCTGCATCGCGGCCACCGGTTCTTCGGCACCATCGCCGAGCTGGCCGACGCCGTCCGCCGCGGCGCCGCCGACGAAGCCTTGGCGCTGCTGCACGGCGGAGACGACGCGGTGCGGTTGCATCAGCCGACCGAACTGGCCGAGCTGCGCGCCGACCTCACCGCGACCGCGCGTCAGCTGCAGAGCGCGGCCGAAGCCCACGACCTTGCGTCCCTCGACCACCACCTGCACGCCCACCGCATACTATGCGCCCACCGCGAGGGCCCCTACGGCGTGCAGGAGTGGAATCGCCGCGCCATCGACTGGGTCGGTGCGGCGACCGGCCATCCGCTGGATCCGGACCGGGGCTACCCCGGGCAGCCGCTGTTGGTCACCGAAACCGACTACGACGTCGGCGTCAGCAACGGCGACACCGGCATGGTCCTCCGGCGCGACGACGGTCTCGTCGCACGGTTCGACACCGGCGTCGAGGTGCATCCCAGCAGGCTCAGCGGGGTCCAGACCGCCTACGCGATGACCATCCACCGCAGCCAAGGCAGCCAGTACGACGCCGTGTCGATCGTGCTGCCGGAAGAAGCGACCCCGATCCTCACCCGCCAGTTGCTCTACACTGCGATCACCCGCGCCCGGCACCGCGTGCGCATCATCGGCACGGACGACGCGGTGCGCGGCGCGATCGAACGGCAGGCGCTGCGTGCTTCCGGGTTGAGCAGGCGTGTGCTGAGTTCCTGATCGCCGACGTGGGACGTCGGCCGGCGCTGCTGGACGGATCCCCGCGAGGCGACCACGGCCGACGGTGACGCCGTGATCAGCACCGGCGAGCGACCTGGCGGGCACGGCAAACCGACCATTACGGAGGACGGCTGACGGTGTGGCCGCCGCGGCGTGCGGCCATTGTCAACTGGCCGAAACATTCGGTCGTCCACCAGTAACAGCCGCTGCCTAGTTTCGTCGCCGTGACAGCGGCACCGTACACCGAAGCAACCGGCGCCCGCCCGCCGATCGGCGAACCGGCGGGGACGCAGGTCGACACGCACTGCCCGTACTGCGCGCTGCAGTGCGGCATGACACTGGTGCCGGACGGCACCGGCTCGGTGCAGGTGCGGGCGCGTGACTTTCCGTCGAACGGTGGCGGGCTGTGTCAGAAGGGCTGGACCTCGGCGACGCTGCTGACCTCGCCGGACGGCTCCAGCACGTCGTCGTGCAGGCGTTCGATCTGGTCGGCGAGGTGACCGAGCAGATCGGGGGCATGCTGGCGCCACCCGCCGCCGCGGTGCGGATGCCGTGCAGGATGCGACGGTCGGTCACCGCGCTGCGGGGCAGGATGACCGCCACGCGGCATTCCACGGCGGCGGGCAGCTCCTTGTCGTGGATCTCGTCGACCGCCAGCACCACGGGAGCGCCGACGTCGCGGGCAACCCCGCGCAGCAGCCGGATCCCCGGCACGGACAGCCGGTCGAGCACCGTCCGCACCGTTCGACACAGCCGTAGCAGCCGTATCCCAACGAAAGGCCGGTCGATGGAAACCACGCAAAGCGGCATTGTCGCGTTGACCACGGACAACTTCCACGACGTGGTGAACACCGACGACGTCGTCGTCATCGACATCTCGGCGACCTGGTGCACCCCGTGCCGGGCGTTCACCGCGGTGTTCGACGAGGCTGCCGCGGAAACGCCGACGACGTCGTGTTCGCCACCATCGACACCGACGCCCAGCCGGAACTGGGCGAGGCGTTCCGCGTCGAGTCGATCCCGACCATCGCCGTGATGCGCGCAGGCGCGGTCATCTTCATGCACGAAGGATCGCTGAGCGCCACGGCACTGCGCGACGTGATCAGGCAAGCGCGCGCCACCGACGTGGAGAAGGTGCGCGCTTCGATCGCACGTTCCCGAACGGCCGGCGAGCACCAGCCGCCGGACAACTGACCGAACTGCCGAGGAGGCGGGCCCATGGCGCTCGAACCTGGTGAACGAGCCCCGGATTTCACGTTGCCGAACCACCGGCTGGAGCCGGTGACCCTGTCGTCTTTCGTCGGAGAGAAGAACGTCCTGATCGTCTACTACCCACGCGCGTTCACCCCGATCTGCCGGGGCGAACTGTGCCAGCTACGGGACGAGATCCAGATCTACAAGTGGTACAACGTGCAGATTCTGGGGGTGTCGGTCGATCAGCCGTTCAGTCTGCGCGCATGGGCCGAGGAACAGGGATGTCCGTTTCCGTTGTTGTCCGACTTCTGGCCACACGGCGAAGTGGCGACGACCTACGGGACGTTCGACGACGCCAATGGCGTCGCGCGGCGCGGCACGTTCCTGATCGACTCGCAGGGCATCATCCGGTTCGCCCACGTGCAAGACCAGGACCAGCCGCGTGACCAGCGGACATGGAAGGAAGCGGTGGCCAAGCTGCTCGACCCGGATCCCAGCTACCAACCGGCCATCACCGTGCCTGCCGCGACCGGGGAGTGGATCTCGCTCGACCACGACGGCGAGGGCGATGCCGATGCCGGATCGCACGGAGTTCGCTGCTGAGGTGCGTCATGGCGGTCAGCGATCACGTGGATTTGCCGACGTTTCTTGCCGGCGTGCGCAAACGCAATCCGGGGCAGCCGGAATTCGTGCAGGCCGTGCAGGAAGTGGCCGAGGACGTCTTCGACTACATCGCCGACAAGGCGGTCTATCACGAGTACCAGATCCTGCGCCGGATCGCCGAACCGGACCGGGTGGTCAGCTTCCGCGTGTGCTGGGAGGACGACCGGGGCAACATCCGGCTGCAGCGCGGCTGGCGGGTGCAGAACAACAACGCGATCGGCCCGTACAAAGGGGGCATCAGGTTCCACGCCTCGGTCACCGAGAGCGTGCTGAAGTTCCTGGCGTTCGAGCAGACGTTCAAGAACGCGCTCACCGGGCTGCCGATGGGTGGTGCCAAAGGCGGGGCGAATTTCAACCCGAAGGGCAAGTCCGACCACGAGATCATGCGCTTCTGTCAGAGCTTCATGACCGAGCTGTACCGGCACGTGGGTGCGGACGTGGACGTCCCGGCAGGCGACATCGGGGTGGGTCCGCGCGAGATCGGCTACATGTTCGGACAATACAAGCGCATCACCAATTCGTTCACCGGCGTGCTCACCGGCAAGGGCGTGGAGTACGGCGGGTCTCCGATACGCACCGAAGCGACCGGGTACGGCGTCGCGTACTTCCTGGCCGACATGTTCCGCACACGCGGCTGGGATCTGGACGGCAAGGTCGCTGCCGTGTCCGGTGCAGGAAATGTGGCGCTGCACGCGGCGGAGAAGCTCACCCAGCTCGGCGCCCGGGTGGTGACGCTGTCCGACAGCACCGGGTTCGTCCACGATCGCAAAGGGCTCGACGCGGAAAAGCTGGCATGGCTGAAGGAGCACAAAGCCGGCAAGCGCGCATCGCTGGCCGGCTACGCCGCTGCGTTCCCGGACGCGGAGTTCTGTCCCGATCGGCGGCCGTGGGGCGTGGAGTGCGATGTCGCCGTTCCCTGTGCCACCCAGAACGAACTCGGCGGCGACGACGCACGAGAACTGCTCCGCAACGGGTGTGTCGCCGTCGTCGAAGGCGCGAACATGCCCTGCACCCTGGAGGCGGTGCACCTGTTCAAGGAAGCAGGCATCCTCTACGCCCCCGGCAAGGCGGCGAACGCGGGCGGGGTGGCCGTCTCCGGCCTGGAGATCAGCCAGAACGCCACGCGCCGGCCGTGGACACCGCAACAAGTGGAGGACGAGCTGGTGAAGATCATGGCGCGCATCCACGACCAGTGCGCCGAGCACGGTGAACGCTTCGGCACCGGCCGGATCGACTACGTGCGCGGGGCCAACATCGCGGGCTTCAAACGGGTGGCCGACGCGATGCTCGCGTTCGGCGTCGTCTGATCGGCCCGCGCAAAGTCGCCAGGCTCCGCAATCCGGGACGTCCGTTCTGATCGATTGGTTCGTTTTTCGTGGTGGCCGGGCAGCCGGCTGGCGCACAAGGGACGAAGGCCTGCACGGCTGGTCACCCGTTCGTGACGGCCGGGATAATGACATTCCCCGGGACATTCCAGGGCGCCCGCTGGCCAATCGATGGAGCAGAACAGCGTGAACGGGACGGGCGGCGACTCGTTGTGGATCCAGCTGCTGGGTGAGGTGCGGGCGTGGCACGCCGGCCGGGAGGTGGCGCTGGGGGCGCCCAAACAGCGCGGCCTGTTCGCGCTGCTGGCCATGCGCCACGGCCACCTCGTGACGGTCAGCGAGATCATCGATGCGCTGTGGGGCGAGACGCCACCGGGTTCGGCCGAGGGCAGCATCCACACCTACGTCCACGGCCTGCGCAAAGCATGGGAGGCGGTGGGCGTCACCGGTCTGCTGGTAAGGGCGGGCGGCGGCTACCAGCTCGAGGTGACTGCCGATCAGGTCGACGTGGCGGTGGTCGAGGCGTGCGCGGCCGATGCGCGGCAGCTGGCCGCGCAGGGCCGAAAGCAGGAAGCAGCGCGCCGCCTGCAGCGGTGCCTGGGGCACTGGCACGGAACCCCGCTCAACGGCGTGCCCGGGCCGATGGCGGAAGCGGAGCGCAACCGGCTGACCGTGCTCCGGCTGAACCTGATCGAGGAGCGCGCCGGGCTGCTGCTCGACGAGGGCGGTCACCGCGAAGTGCTCGACGAACTCACCGACGCGGTGCAGGCGGATCCGCTGCGCGAGAGCCTGCGCGGCCAGCTGATGCTGGCGCTCTACCGCAGCGGCAGGCAGGCCGACGCGCTCGCGGTGTTCGAGGAAGGCAGGCGGGTCCTGGCCGAGGAGCTGGGCATCGACCCCGGCCCCGAGCTGAAAGCCCTGCACACGGCGATCCTGCGATCCGACCCGAGCCTCGCGGTGACGACGGCGAAGCCGAAGCCGCCACCGCGCACCACGGTGGTGCCCGCCCAGCTGCCGCACGCGGTCACCGGTTTCGTCGGCAGGCGTGACGAGCTGGCCATGCTCGAGCGCTGGCGGGAGCCGTCGTCGCCGGGGGTGCAGACGCTGGTCGTCTCGGCGATCGACGGTGCGGGCGGAATCGGAAAAACGGCACTGGCCCTGCAGTTCGCCCAGATGGTGCGGGAGGACTATCCGGACGGCCAGCTGTATGTGAACCTGCGCGGTTTCGATCCGAGCAGGCAGCCGCTGACGGCCGCGGAAGCGCTGACCCAGCTGTTGCAGGGGTTCGGGGTGACCACGCAACCCGGGACGGTCGACGCGCAGGCGGCGCTGTACCGGAGCCTGGTGGCGGACAAGCGGGCGCTGATCATGCTCGACAATGCGGCATCCGCCGACCAGGTGCGGCCGCTGCTGCCCGGCTCGTCGAACAGCCTGGTGCTGATCACCAGCCGGAACCAGCTCGGTGGCCTGGTGGCGCGAGACGGGGCACGCCGGTTGACCCTCGGCTTGCTCACCCAGGCGGAGGCACTGGACCTGCTGCGGCAGCTCATCGGCGCCGAACGGGTGGATGCGGCACCGCACGCCGCGGAGGAACTGGCCAAGTTGTGCGGCTACCTGCCGCTGGCCCTGCGGATCATCGGTGTTCAGGCGTCCGGGCGAACCGAGCAGAGCCTGGACGACGTGGCCAAGGAGCTGCGCGCGGTACAGCACCGGCTGGACGCGCTCGCCATCGAGGACGACGAGATGGCCTCCGTGCGTGCGGTGTTCTCCTGGTCGTACCAGGCGCTCAAACCGGAGCTGGCGGCCGCGTTCCGCATGTTCGGGCTGCATCCGGGCCAGGATTTCGCGATCGAAGCGGCGGCGACCCTGGCGGACGTGACCGTGGACGAGGCCGAGCGGATCGTGCGCAGCCTGTGCGAGGCGCACCTGCTGGAACGAACCGGCAAAGGGCGGTACCGCTTCCACGACCTGCTCCGGTTGTATTCCACCGAACTTGCCGAGAAGCACGATCCGGTGGAAGTGCGACGCCGCGCGCTGCGACGGCTGATGGTGTGGTATCTGCACACCGCGCAAGCAGCGGCCAGCCACACCGGGGTGGGCCTCGGCGACGAACACTTGCCGGACGCTCCGGAGCGGGTGCCGCCGCTGTCGTTCGAGTCGACCGGGTCGGCGGCGGCGTGGCACGCGCTGGAGATCCCCAACGTCTTCGCACTCACCGAGAAGGCGGTCGAGCTGGCATACGACGACCTGGCATGGCGGCTGGTCGTCACCACGTATCCGTACTACTACTCCACCGGCCTGCTCAGCGAGTGGATCAGGCTGTTGACCATCGGGGTCGGTGCGGCCAGGCGTGACGGGGCCAAGGTCGGGCAGGCGCGGCTGCTCAACCACCTCGGCGTGGCCAGCTCACGGATCGGCAACAACGACGAAGCCGTGCAATGCCTGCAGCAGGCCATCGCGCTGCTGAACGAGACCGACGCCGATCTGTACCGGGCGAGCCTTCTCGGCAACCTGGCGTCCGTCCTGCGGGAGATGGGCAAGCCGGGGGAGGGGCTGCAGTACGCCTTGGAGGCGGCGGAGATCGCGCGGCGCCACGGCAACGACTACTACATCATCGCTTCGTTGGACATCGTCTGCGAGATCTACGTCGAGCTGGGGCAACCGGACAAGGCGCTGGAGTACGGCACGGCCGGCCTGGCGTTGGCGGACCGGAAAGGTTCCGATCTGATCGTGGCCAACCTGCGCGCCTGTGTCGCGCACGCCTACCGCGATCTCGGGCAGTTCGAACAGGCGCGAGCCGAATACGAGCGTGCCCTGGCCAAGTGCGAGTCGATCGGCGACCGCTACCACCAGGGCCGCGCACTGCTCGGGGTCGCCGAACTGAATCGGCGGTCCGGGCAGGAGTCCAAGGCACGGGAGGCCGCACAGCAGGCACTGGAGATCTTCACCAGCCTCGACGCGGAGGAAGCTGTGGTCGCCAAGGACTTCCTGGCCGGCCTTCCCCAACAGCAGCAGTGAGCCAGCCGCCGGCTGTGCTGCCGGGTGAACCGTGCGTGACGGTTGCGGGCCGGCCACTGCGCTGCTCAGCCCGTTTCCCGGCGTTTGTCTGATTAGACCGGCTTTTCGTCTGCACATTTCCGCGGCCGGGTGGATCCGCAGTGTCGATCCGGCCGTCGTAGGGCGGAAACGACCCACGGCCCCCGGTTGGTCACCCCTTCGGCGGACTGCTGCCAGTCCGTGAAGCGCAACCGTTGCGCCTCGGTACACTGCAACGGCCAATCGGCGGGCAAGATCATCACAGGGGGAGTAATCCGCTGTGGAAGCGAATCCTGAGAGCATTCGGGCATACGGGACGTACTTGGCCGCGGAGGCTGCCTACAACCTGCCGGTCATCGAGAAGTACGCCATCGACTACGGCCTGAAGACCGACAACGTCGGTGGCGCGGCCGGGTTGTTGCTCAAGCCGCTCGGGGAGGCCATCAAGAACGTCGCCCAGCCCGCGGTGGAAGGGGTCTTCGACAAGATCAGCTTCGGCATGGCCGATCTCGGCGACGCCATGATCGACGTGGCGGACAACCTGCAGGGCCGGGACGAGACCAACGCGAGCCTGTTCGACCAGTTCCACCTCGGCGACGACGAGCCGGGGGACAGCCACGGCCGCGACTACTACGGCAAGGACGGCAAGTCGGCGTTCCAGATCGCCGAGATCGACCTGCAGCCGCCCGAGGCGGAGGACGGCGGCAACAAGGACCTCACGCAGCACCTGCGCGGGCCGGCCAAGGACGCGGCGTCGATCGCCGACTGGTTCCTGGAGGCCTGGCACGAGCTGGCAGGCAAGTTCGGCCTGCCCAAGATCGGCGAGGGCGACCCGCCGACGTTCGAGACGGTCGTGCTCGACCCGCTGCTGGGTGACTTCAACGAGCTCACCAAGAACGGCAACGCCTGGAAGGCGGTCCTGGCGGACGGCTTCGCCGAGATCATCGTCCAGATGAGCAAGAACTTCCACACGCTGGTCGACAGCCACCTGTGGACGGGCGAGGCGGCGGCCGCCGCGCAAGGGTTCATCCAGCACCACTGGTCCGAGATGGTCAAGGGCGCGGCGGAGCAGATCGGCCAGTTCATCGCCGAGGCCTTCAAGAAGATCGCGGACGTGCTGGCGCAGCTGGCCGCGCGGCTGGTGAACGCCATCGGCGAGGTGCTCAACGACATCCTGGTGAACCTGATCGCCAAGCACATCACCCGCGGTCAGCTGGGCACCATCTGGGAGACCGCCAAGGCGGTCGTGGACACGTTCCTGGAGTTCTTCGGCATCGACATCGACGACAACACCATCGTCGACGTCATCGAGCGCATCGCCAGGGTGATCGGCGACATCTTCGAGGCCTACCGGACCATGAAGGAGCTGGTCGGCCAGGCCAAGGAGATCTTCTCGCTGTTCAACGAGCTCAAGGGCGCGCTGGACAAGATCCCCGAGATCAAGATGGTCAAGAACGCCAAGGAGTTCGCCAGCGAGGTCAAGCAGATCACCGAGCAGGTGCAGAACAGCGAGGCGTTCAAGAAGCTGCAGAAGGGCGCCGAGATCTACGACAAGTACGAGGGCGACTACAAAGAGGCGAAGGAACGCGCCGATCGGCTGCGCGAAGGGCTGCCCGAGGAGAACCCGCTGCCCGAGCAGGAGAAGCCCAAGAAGGAGGACTACACGCCGGTCCAGGGCCCGTACGTCAACGAGGACGATCGCCCGTACATCAAGAACGACGGCTCGGGCGAGGTCAGGTACGGCCGGGACTTCAAGTAGGCGGCGGCTGAGTGCCGAGGCACGCAGAGCACGTGATGACGTGACGGCCCAGCCGGCGCCCGTGGTCGCCGGCTGGGCGCAGTCCCCTCACCCAACACGGTCGGAGTGGTGGAATGACGTATTACGGCAGGGTCAACTTGCCCGACCTGGACGCGCTGCGGCGCAGGCTCGACGAGACGATCGAATCCGCCTACCGGCGGATCCAGCAGGTCGAGCACTCCACGGCGGAACTGCGCGAGAAGCGTGCGCGCGACGCGGAGCGGTTGACCGACAAGCAGATCGAAGCGATGAAGGCGGGCATTCTGGCGCGCGAGCGCACGCCGGAGTGGCAGGTCGTCATGGAGCGCATCGCCAAGGGCGACTTCTCGTGGCGGCATGTGATCACCAGCTACTTCGCGGGCACGATGGATCCCGACGTCAAGGCCGCGTTCGACTCGCTGTCCGACGTCCCGCCGCTGACCCCCGAGCAGCGCGAGAAGATCAAGGCCGAGCTGAACAAGGCCGAGGCGCAGGAAGCGGAAGCCGCTGCTCAGCAGCAGGACGAGGAACACGGACCGTACGGCGGGGCTCCTCGATCCCCCTACGGCGGCACCGGCGGCAGCGTGCCACGGCGGCCCAGGCCGGACGACTGGGACGACGACGACTTCGAGCAGTTCAACTTCCTGCGCTGACCGCCACTGCTCGGTAACCGATCCCAGCGAAGAAGGTAGGGAGTCGAATTGTCCTGGCGTTCCCCGATCACCGTCGCGATCGCCGCAGTCGCCTGTCTCGGCCTGCTCGCCGGGTGCAGCGACGAGGACCCGCCGCAGAACGACGACCAGGCGTCCGGCGCACAGCCGTCGGCCGGTCCGCAGGCGCCTGCGCAGCAACCCGGGCAGGCGCCCAAGGTGGACAAGCCGCTCGACATCGCCCAGGCCGCACGCAGCAAGTGTTCGCTGATGCCCGAGGAGGCGCTGGCCGAGCTCGGTATCACCGACGCCGGCACCGAGAACGACTTCGGCGTCTGCATGTGGGACACCGGCACGGTGTCGCTGACCTTGCACGAGAACAAGGGCCTGGACGCGGTCTACCAGATGCGGGCGGATGGCAGGTTCGACGCGTTCGAACCGGGCGAGATCGCCGGCTACCCGAGTGTGACCACCACGCCGCAGAAGTCACCCACGGCCGCGTGCAGCGTGTTCGTGGGCGTGTCGGACACGGCGTCCTTCACCGTGGCCGTCACCGATCCGGACGGGCAGAAGGATCCCTGCGACGTGGCCGAGGACCTGTCCGAAGCCGTCGTCGAGAAGTTGGCCAACGGCTAGCCGGCCCATACAGCGCGCTCGCGGTGGGGTGACACGGGCGCGCCCTCAGCGGGAAAGGAGCACTACGTGAGGTACGGTCACCTGGCAAAGGTCGCGATCACGCTCGCCGGGCTCGCGCTGCTCGCCGGGTGCGACGACGGTCCGGAAGGCCAGAGCGGGGACGGCCAGGCGAGCGAACGGTCGCCGCTGGACGTCAGCGCGTACCGGGGCGACAAGGTATGCGACCTGTTGCCGAAGGAGAAGCTGTCTGCGGCCGGGTTCACCGACCCGGGAGAACCGCTCACGTTCATGGGTGGCATCGACGGCTGTGAATGGCGGGAGGACGGGATCCTCGCGCTGAGCCTGGTCGACGAAAGCCTGGAGTCGGCCGACGTGGCCAGCGACTCGAAGTACCGGTCGTCGGAATCGGGCACGCTCGGCGGGTACCCGTCGGTGACGGCCTGGTTCCCGAACACCGAGACGTGCAACGTGTACGTGGAGGCCGGGCCGAAGGCCTATCTCGAACTTCAGGTGCGCGACTTCGGCACCGGTGAGAAACAGTGCGACCTGGGTGAGGACTTGCTGGGTGCTGCGGTGGAGCAGCTCAAGGCCGGCTGAGGGCCGGCGGGTAGGTTCGATGGCCGAGTCGGGTGACATGCCGGCGATCGGCCCGACGAACTGCACCCGGCCGGATAGCCTGACGCGCGATGTCAACCGCACAAGGATCGTCGTTCGCTGAGTTCGGCCGCTTCGGCAACACCGCAGAACCGCACTGGCGTGTGTACCCGGTGAGTGTGTTCGGGGAGCTGGTCAATGCCGCGTTGCACGCGGTCAAGCCGTTCCGGGCCGGCATCTGGGGATCGTTGCTGTTGCTGATCGCGCTCGGGTTGCTCGCCGACGAAGGCCTGCTCGGTGATCTCGGTGACGACGTCACCAAGCTGGCCTTGGCGTCGGCAGTGCCGGGGGTCGGGCTCGTCCTGGTCGTCTGGGTCGTGGCCGGCTTCTTGTCCGGCCTGCAACAGCTGCTGACGTCACGCGCCCTGGCGCGGGCCATCGTCGACGGCGCGTCCATGATTGCTGTGCCCCACCCGAGCCAGGCAGAACTCGTGGACGACGAACGCCCGTTTCGATCCGCTCGTGTCTCGTCCGGCGTCTTCGGCGGCCTGTGGCTGCTGATCGCCCTCGGGATGACGTTCTCCGGTTACGACCTGGACGAGATCTGGCCCATCTACGCGTTCGCGGGGATTGCCGCGCTGCCGATGGTGATCGCCATGACCTGGCTGCCGGGCTACTTCGACCGGCAGCGGGTGATGAGGGCGCACTGGACGGAGCGCGTCAGGGACGCCGCCGCGCAACGCGCCGTTCCGGTCCCCGCGGACGACGGTGATGGTCGCGGATATCCGCCGGAACTGGCGGAGAGGAAGCGCAGGGCTGGGCGCTGGGAGCTCGCCGGGATCATCTTGTTCGCTCTCGCCTACGCGCTGTTGCATCTGTGGGAGTTCGTCGCTCACCCGGGAGCGCGGACCGCGACGAGTGAGACCAGGGTGCAGCACATCGACGCCGTCGAAGCCGGACTGGACGTCCTCATCTGGATCGTCTGGGCCGCCATGACGCTGGGCGTGGCCGCCATGGCGATCGGGTATCTGGTCGATGCCGCCTTGCAGCGCGAGGAGAAGCGGATGCTCTGGCACGCCTTGGAGAACCCGGCGGCCGCGCGGCCACCCGCCGGGCTGCTGCTGAAGTACTCCGAGCGGCAGCCGATCTTCCTCGCCCAGTGCTTGGCGTTCGTCGCCGGAATCGGCTCGATGTTCGCGAGCGGGTTGTATCTTCTCGGCACGGATCAGCTGGTGACGTGGGATGCCATCGGAGCGGGTTCGGAGACGTTCGGCCGGTTCGTGCCGCATGCGCAGACCACTCTCGCCGTGTCGCTGGCCATGGTCGCTCTCGCGTTCGTCTGGCACGCCGTGACCGCCGGCCGGGGCGCCGAGCTGCGGAGCCAGGTCGTACTGCGATGGCCGGTCAAGCCGGCGGCCGAGGCCGGACCGTCGAGCAAGAAGCTGCCGGACAACTTCCTCGGCGAGAGCTGACGCGAGCCGCGCGGGCGAAGCCTGCGAGCGCCACGCTGACTCCGGCTGCTGCCCAGGCGACCATCGTGGCAAGCCGGGTTGCCCGGCGGATGTCGTCGGTCCGCGGGACGGGTCCGTTTCCCAGCGTGGCGCGGTGCTCCGCGCGTCCCTGATAGTGGTTGGTCCCGCCGAGCGTGACGCCGAGCGCGCCCGCAAAAGCCGCCTCGACGACGCCGGCATTCGGGCTTGGGTGCCTCCGGCCGTCGCGACGCCACGCGTGCCACGCCTCCGTGCCTCGACCGCCGACCAGCGGGGCCAGCAGTGCAGCGAGCGCAGCAGCCACCCGGGAGGGGACGAGATTGGCGATGTCGTCGGCCCGCGCGCTCGCCCAGCCGAAACGCCGGTAGCGGGCGCTGCGGTAACCGACCATGGCGTCGAGCGTGTTGATCGAGCGATAGCCGACCAGGCCGGGAACACCGAGCACTGCTCCCCACAGCAGCGGGGCGACCACGGCGTCCGAGGTGTTCTCCGCCAGCGACTCGACGACGGCACGGCTGACGCCCCGCTCGTCGAGCCGATGCGGGTCGCGTCCGACAAGGTGTGTCACCCGCGCACGGGCGGCGGCCAGGTCACCGGCCTGCAGGTGACCGGCAATGATCTCCCCTTCACGCACCAGCGACCGGCCCCCCAACACGGTCCAGGTCGTCGCGGCGGTGAGCAGGGCCTGTGACAGGGGTGTGCGCGTAGCTCGGTGAGCGATCACGGCGGCGCCGACGACGGGAGCGACGACGGCGCCGACGTAGAGCGCACCTGCGGCTCGGTCGTCCCGGTACATCCGGGACTCCACGGCACGCGCGTATCGGCCGAACCCGGCGACCGGGTGGTAGCAGGCCGGGTCGCCGAGCAGCCGGTCGAGGACGAACCCGAGCGCCAGCCCCATGGCTGTCGCCGCACGCTTCTGCCGCCGGCGCCCGATCACTCCCCACCCCCTTCGGCCACTGCGTCCAGCAAGCGCTCGGTCATGTCGCGGCCGCGCACGGCGATCCGTACCCAGGTGTCGTCCAAGCCCGGGAACGTGTCGGCCCGTCGCACGGCGAACCCGGCGGTCCGCAGACGTGCGTGCATCCCGGCGCCGACCTTGGCGAGCACGAACGGCGCGGCCGATTCGACGGTCGTGATGCCGAGATCGGCCAGTCCGTCGGTCAGGACGCGGCGATCACGCACGATCTGCTGCACCCGCCGCTCTTGCTCGCCGCGAGCCCGGGACGTGCTCGTGGCGACGATCGCGGCCAGAGCCGGGCTGCTCACCGGCCACGGCGGCTGGTGGTCCCTCAGGTCGGACAGCACGTCCGGGTCCCCGGCGAGGTATCCGGCACGGATCCCCGGCATCGACCACATCTTGGTGAGGCTTCGGATCACCAGGACTCCGGGAAGCCGGTGGGAAACAAGTGTTTCTCGTTCGTGCGGGACGAAATCCATGAATGCTTCGTCCACGACCAGCACCCGTCCGGGGCGGATCAGCGACAGCAGCGTGTCCCGTGCGTGCAGGCGCCCCGTGGGGTTGGTCGGATTGCCGACGACGACAAGATCGGCTTCGTCCGGGACCGCCGCCGGATCAAGCCGGAATTCGTCGTCCGGACGGCACATGACGTGCAGGACACGGTGGCCGGCGGCGCGCAGGGCGACGTCCGGTTCGGTGAACTGCGGGTGCACCACGACCGGGCATTTCCAGGACCGGGCTCGGGCAACCAGCCAGAAGGCTTCGGCCGCGCCCGCCGTCAGCAGGACCTCGGCGATTTCGCGGCCATGCCGCCGGGCAACGGCCGCGCGTGCCCGATGGGCATCGGGGTAGCTGGTCGATTCCGCTACGCCGGCGCGCAGCGCCTGCTCGAGCCAGCCGGGGCGGGGCAGATGGCTGACATTGACCGCGAAGTCGGCCATGCCGTTCGCGATCTCGGCGTCACCATGGTGACGCAGCGCGTCCACACCGGCGGAGGCCGACGAGGCAGACAGTGGGGGAGCGGGCGATGCGACCGGGGGAGCGGGCGATGCGGCGTGAGTGCTGTGCGCGGCGTGGACCGCATCGGCGAAGTGCTGCGCCTGGTCCGGATGTCCCGCCCAGTGGACGTGCAGGTAGGAGGCTGCCAGCGTCGGCCGGGCGAAACCGGCAGGACGCCCGCCGACACGCCACATCGGCTGATCACCGTGCGCGGGTGTGATCACGGTGCTGTGGAACTCGTGCGCAGTCGCGGGTGTGCCCGCGGTGCCGAGCAGATGATCCGACCCGAATTCCGCCCGGTGGTAGGCCAGGGTCAACCCTCCTGTCATGACGGCGTCCGCCTCGAGGGCACCGACCATCGGCTTCCCGTCCAGGCTTCGGCACAGATACAGCAGGCCGGCGCACTCGGCCACGGTCGGAACACCGTCCAGCACCGCCTGGCGCAGTTCGGCACGCAAGCTCGCGTTCTCGGCGAGCGCCGCAGCATGAACTTCGGGAAAGCCGCCGCCCAGGTACAAGCCACACGTCCCCGAGGGCAAGTGCCGGTCACGGGACGGATCGAACGTGGAGACCGTGCACCCAGCGGCTTCCAGCAGTTCGGTCGTCTCGGCATAGCGGAAGGTGAAGGCCCGACCCGCCGCCACCGCGACGACAGGGGCGCCGTCACCAGCAGCTCGGACGTGGTCAGCCGGGTCCCATGCCGCGACGTCCAGATCAGGGGCGCTCTGGGCGAGATCACGTACTGCCTGCAAGTCGACGTGCTCGGCGATCTGCTCGGCAAGGGCGTCCAGCGCCGCGGCGGCCTGTGCGCGTTCGGCGGCCGGAACCAGGCCCAGGTGCCGAGACGGGACCCGCAGCTTCTCGTCCTGATACAGCACCCCCAGCACGGGAACACCGGTGGATTCCACCGCCGCGGCCGTCTCGGCGGCGTGCCGGGGAGAGCCCGCCTTGTTGAGTACCACGCCCGCCACCATCAGATCCGGCTGGAAGGTACGCATGCCGTGCACCACAGCGCCGATGCTGCGGGAGGCGGTGGAGATGTCCACGACGAGAACGATCGGTGTGCGGGTCAGTGCCGCCACGTGGGCCGTGGACGCGAATCCCGCACCGCCCACCTGGCCGTCGAACAGCCCCATGACGCCCTCGACGACGGCGATGTCCGCACCCCGGGCCCCGTGCGCGAGCAGCGGCCCGATCGACGATTCACCGACCAGGAACGGATCCAGGTTGCGTCCCGGGCGCCCGGTGGCCAGCGCGTGATAGCCGGGGTCGATGTAGTCGGGTCCGACCTTGTGCCCGGAGACGACGAGTCCCTGCCGAGACAGGGCGGCCATCAGGCCGACGGCCAACGTGGTCTTTCCCTGGCCGGTGGCCGGGGCTGCCAAGCAAACGCGGGGAAGCTTCATCACGATCAGCGTGGCAGACGCGCCCGGCTGTGCGGGCGGTGCGTCCGGGCACACGGAAAGCCCCGCGGTCGGGGGAGGCCGCCGCGGGGCTTTCGGTCCGTGACGTCGTCTACCGCAGGCCGGTCACGCCGACCGCGACGAAGAACGACGCTTGCGCAGCTCTTCCAGCCGCTCGTTGAGCAGCTCCTCCAGCTCGGGGATGGTCCGGCGCTCCAGCAGCATGTCCCAGTGCGTGCGCGCCGGCTTGGTCTTCTTCTGCTCCCGCTGCCCACCGTTGACGAGTTCCGACTCGGTGCCGTGCAGGCGGCACTCCCACGTCGCCGGAATCTCGGCCTCGTCCGCGAACGGCACCTCGAACTCGTGGTTCTTCGGGCACGCGTACCGGACGCTGCGTCGAGGCGCCAGGTCGTGGTTGCGGTCGGTCTCGTAACTCACCGATACCAGCCTGCTGCCACGGAGAACCCGATCGGCCATGGTGCATTCCCTCTCTGCTGCGCAACGGGGCCGGCCCCCACTCCGTACCCCGGATCTTGCTCACACTATGCAACGAACGGCGGGTCGTCAGGATTCCCGGATCGGCCCGTCGTTATTCCACGTTCTTTGCGACCCGTACTGCTGGACAGCTTGCTCCAGTGCGAGTCGGATGGTGGCGTGACGTGACGCAAGGAGCCCGCCGACGTGGGGATTTCCCTCGAACGGTGCATTCTGCGCATCGCCGGTGCGCCTCACGGTGTTACTTGGTGCGTGCGGTCGCCACGGCGTACGCGATCGTGCATGACGAACATCACGCTGCGTAACGTGTGGGCGCGGTTGCGCAGCGTTCATCGTCGGCGTTCACCCGGATGGTCGTCCCGTCACAGCTTGCTGGGCGGGGTGTTGCCCGCCGCGACGATCGCCCGCCGCGCGGGCACCAGTGCCACCAAACCGATGCCGGCCACGAAGAACACGATCAGCGCCAGGATGGCGGGCCGGAACGACCCGGTCGCCGACCCGATCGCGGAGAACAGCACCGGACCCAGCCATGCGGTGCCGCGCTCGCTGATCTCGTACAGCGAGAAGTACTGGGCTTCCTTGCCCGCCGGGATCATCTGGCTGTACAGCGAACGCGCCAGCGCCACGGTGCCGCCGAGCACGAGCCCGATGCCCGCACCGACCAGGTAGAACGGGACCTCCTGGCGCGGCTCGAGGAAATAGGCGGCGACGATGACGCCGATCCACAGCGCCAGGCTGCCCATGATGGTGCGCTTGGCGCCGAGCCTGCGCGCCACCACGCCGTGCAGCCAGCCGCCGACGAACGCGACGAACTGCACCATCAGGATGGTGGCGATCAGGGTGTCCTGGGAAAACTGCAACTCCTCCTTGCCGTACTGGGCCGAAGTGGTCACGACGGTCTGCACACCGTCGTTGAAGACCAGGTAGGCGCCCAGGAAACCGAGCGTCAACGGGAAGGCGCGGGCCTCGCGCAAGGTGTCTGCCAGCTCACGGAACCCGGCTCGGATCACGCCGACGCCAGGCTCGACGGGACGTGGCCGCCGCCGGTCCCGCAACCGGCGCAGCGGGATGACGGTGAATCCCGCCCACCACAGGCCGGACAACAGGAAGCAGGCGCGCACCGCCTGGCCCTCGGTGAGCCCGAGCGCCTCGTGGCCGAGGTAGATGCCCAGTTGCACGGCCAGTGCGACGCCGCCGCCGAGGAAGCCGAAGGCCCAGCCGCGGGCCGACACCTCGTCACGCTCGTCGGGGGCGGCGATCTCGGCCAGGAATGCGTAGTAGACGACGATCGACACGCCGTAGCCGATCTGCGCAACGATGTACAGCGGCACGGCGAGCTGCCAGTTGGTTCCGGCCACGAAAACGAGCAGGCAAGTGGCGCCTGCGCCGGTGAAGGCGGCCGTGGCCAGCAACGGCCGCTTGGACTGGCTGCGGTCCGCGATCGCCCCGGCGATGGGCATGATGAAGACCTGCACGACAGTGGCGACGCCGATCAGGTAGCCCCACAGGGCGCCCGCCGGGAAGCGGAGCCCGAGCAACGAGATGTCGCAGTCGACGAGCTTGGCGACCAGTTCGGGACCACCGCAGGCGTTCGGCCCGTTGGCCGGATCGGTGCGAGCCGCCTCGGCGGCCACCGAGCCGACGTAGGCCGCACCGAACACGGTGATCACCGAGGTGTAGAACGTCGAATTGGCCCAGTCGTAGAAGTACCAGCCACGCCGTTCGCGGCGACGGGCCGCGGCGTCCGGCGCCGGGACGGGGCCGAGCTGATCGGTCGTCATACCACCTCGATCTGTTTCGCTGTCTGTCGTTGTGTGTTCGCCGGCTGTTCCGCCGGCGCAGTCGCGCCGCCACGCACCCGGCACTGGGCGACGACCCGGCTGATCATGCCGGAGGCTACTGGCCTCACCACCGGAACAGGTGACAAATCGGCTGCAACCGCGTGTCGCTACCGCCTAACCCGGAAGGGTCATGTGATTCTGTTGTGTTTTCTGGTGCGCTTGTGAATGGTGCGCCCGTTGTTTACGGTGCTTTTCATGTGGCTTGAGAGGGTTACGGTACAGCGTTGGGTCGCCAGGGTGGCGGTGGTGGCCTGTGCCGTGGCCAGCTGGACGGCCGTGCCTGCGGTGACCGGGACGGCGCCCCCGGCAGCAGCCGACCCGCCGCGTGCGGACTGGGCGAAGCTGCGCATGTGCGAGTCGAGCAACCGCTACACGATCAACACCGGCACCGGCTACTACGGTGCGTACCAGTTCGATCTGCCCACGTGGCGCAGCGTCGGCGGCAAGGGCTACCCGCATCAGGCCAGCCCGCGGGAACAGGACTACCGCGCGCTGTACCTGTACCGGATGCGCGGCTGGCAACCGTGGGAATGCGCCCGCCCGAACTTCTTGAACCTCAAGGAGGACCGCTCGGCGCGAAGCAAGATCAAACCGACGTATGCCGAAGCCGCCTACATCGGGGGCTCGAGCGTGAAGCCGAGCAGGCCGAAGCCGTCCCGGCCGGGTACCGGGCCGGCGACCATGCCGAAATGGCCGGGGGTGGTCTACGCCTTCGGTGATTGTTCGCCGCATCTGCGGAAGTTCCAGCTGCGGATGAACAAGTTCGGCTACGACTTCCAG